>CAVDVT010000119.1:0-5485 GCA_963612415.1 bacterium
AATATATGGCATACAGTGAGCTGACCAACCGGGCCAGCGATGTCTGGCACAAGGCCAAGGAGGAAAGCGACTTTGCCTCCTTCTGCCCCATTCTGCAGGAACTGGTGGATTACAACCGGAAATTTGCAGGTTACTATGATGCCTCCAAGGCACCCTACGATGCCCTGCTGAACGAGTATGAGCGGGGTGTGGACACCAAGCAGCTGGACGCCTTTTTTGACACCCTGCGGGAGGGGCTGGTGCCGCTGATCAAAGCCATTGGCGAAAAGCCCCAGATCGACGACAGCTTCCTGCATCTGGAGTACCCGGCTGCCCAGCAGAAGGCCTTTGCGGACTATATCATGGAGGTCATGAGCCTTGACCGGGGCCACTGCGGGCTGGGCGAGACGGAGCATCCCTTTACGCTGGAGTTCAACAACAAGGATGTCCGCATCACCACAAACTACGACCTGCACAATGTGGCATCCTCCATGTACTCCGTCCTTCATGAGGGCGGCCACGCCCTGTATGAGCTGGGCATCCGGGATGAGCTGCAGTACACCTGCCTGACCGGCGGCGTGTCCATGGGCGTGCATGAGAGCCAGTCCCGCTTCTACGAAAACCTCATCGGCCGCTCCCGTGCCTTTATTGAGGCTATCTACCCCAAAGTGCAGACGTTCTTCCCCCAGCAGCTGGGCGGTGTGACCGCAGAGCAGTTCTACCGGGCTGTGAACAAGGTGGAGCCCAGCCTGATCCGTACCGAGTCCGACGAACTGACCTACTGCCTGCACATCATGGTGCGGTATGAGATCGAAAAGCAGCTCATTACCGGTACCCTGCAGGCAGAGGATGTGCCTGCCGAGTGGGCGCGGCTGTATCAGGAATATCTGGGCATCGAGGTGCCCAATGACCGGGAAGGCTGCCTGCAGGACAGCCACTGGTCCGGCGGTTCCTTTGGTTACTTCCCGTCTTATGCACTGGGCAACGCCTACGGTGCCCAGATGCTTTACAACATGGAGCAGGAGTTCGACGTGTACGGCGAAGTGGCCCGCGGCGATCTGGCCCGTGTCACCGGCTGGCTGCGGGACAAAGTGCATCAGTACGGCCACCTGCTGGAGCCCGCCGAGGTCGTGAAAAACGCCTGCGGCAGCTTTGACGCCCACTACTATCTGGACTATCTGACCAAAAAGTATACGGAACTGTACGACTTGTAATATGGACAAACAGAAAGGCGGATGCGCAGCTGCGCATCCGCCTTTCTGTTTGTTGCTTAGAAAATTTTCACTTCGTCTTTGTCCATAAAGGCAGCACCGGCAAAACCGGAGGCTTCCAGCTGGCCCAGCTGTTTGCCCAGTTTCTTGCCCTGGGGCAGCACAGTGACGTTGTAGGTGTCCCGCAGCTGTGCGGCCTTGGCCAGCACGGCGGGGAAATCCACATCCTTGCCGTAGAGCAGTGCGATCTTCTGCTTGGCACCGGGGATCTGGTAGCCCTGCTCCAGCAGGATGCCGCAGACGCGCTCAAAACCGATGGAGAAGCCCACGGCGGGCACCTTGGTGCCCAGGAACTTGCCGATCATGTTGTCGTAACGGCCGCCGCCTGCCACGGCACCGCTGAACTGGGGGCAGGTGATCTCGAACACCATGCCGGTGTAGTAGCCCTGACCGCGCACCAGGCTGGGGCAGTAGGCCACATCAAAGCGGTCCCCGGCCATGGCCTTTGCGGTGGCCAGCACATACTTCAGGTCATCGGCAATGGCGGGGTCGGCGCAGCGGGAACCCACGGACTCCAGAGTCACGTCCCCGGCGGCGATGAACTCGGCCAGCGCGTTGATGGCGTTTTCCGGCAGCTGCTTTTCGGTCAGCTCAGCCTTGACGCCCTCGGCACCGATCTTGTCCATCTTGTCGAAGGTGATGCAGACAGAGTCCAGGGTGTCGGCGGCAAAGCCCATGCTCTCCAGCATCCCGCGCAGGATGCGGCGGTCGTTGATGTTGACCGTGAAGCCGGTGAAGCCGATGTTCAGCAGGGCACGGGCGGTCACGTCAATCAGTTCCACCTCGGCGTTGGGGCTCTCGTCGCCCAGAATGTCGATGTCACACTGGACGAACTCGCGCAGGCGGCCCTTCTGGGGGCGCTCGGCGCGGAAGACCCGGTCGGTCTGGATGACCTTGAAGGGGTGGGGGAGCTTGTCCTTGTTGGCAGCGTAGAAGCGGCTCAGGGGCAGGGTCAGGTCATAGCGCAGGCCCATGTCGGACAGGGACTTGGGGTCGCCGCTGTTCAGGGCGGCAGTCAGCTTGTCGCCGCGCTTCATCACCTTGAAGATCAGGTTCAGGTTGTCGCCGCCGTCGGATTTGTCCAGATTCTCCATATCCTCCAGCATGGGGGTGGAGATGCGCTCAAAGCCGGAGGCACGGTAAGTTTCCAGAATTTTGCCCTGAATATAGTCGCGCAGGGTCTGCTCGGCGGGCAGCAGGTCGCGCATGCCCTTCAATGCCTGTGATTTCATAATCGGTTTCCCTTTCCGTTTATATAAAGTGTATTTTAATCCATACTAATCATTATAAAAGATTATGGCAGTTTGTCAATTCCAATGAAGACACTCGGAAGAAAAATGATGGGGAGACTGAGCAATGCAGCAGTTTACAGCAAAGCACCCGTGGACGATCCTGGCGGCGGGGGCAGCGATCCAGATCTTGACGGGGCTTCCGGCGGCATGGGGCGTGTTCCAGCAGCCGGTGATGAAGGAGTTTGCCCTGACCGAAGACGGTGCGGGCTATGCCTTTGGCATCCTGATCGCGGCCTTTGGGGTGGGGTGTGTCATCGGCGGCTTTCTGCAGGACAAAAAGGGCCCGCGCTGTGCGGCGCTGTGGGGCACCGGACTGCTCTGCGGTGGGTTCTTTGCAGCGGCCCTGCTGCCCGGGGAACTGGGCGGCTGGTTCTTTCTGGCATTCAGCATCCCGGCAGGACTGGGCACGGCCTTTCTGTACCCTTCCATCCAGTCCTGTGCCCAGAAATGGTACACCGGGCGCAAGGGGCTTGCCACCGGCGTCATCGGGGGCGCAGTGGGACTTTCGGGTGCGTTTCTGACATTTTTTGTGCGCACCGCCCTGAAGGGCTTTGGCCCGGTGCAGGGCATCCGGGGCGCTTTTTGGGCGCTGGGTGTCCTCACCCTGCCGGTTTGTCTGGCGGGCAGCGCCCTGCTCACCGACCCGCCTCCGGCAAAGCCGAAGCCGGAGCAGCAGGGCCGGGGAAAGGCTGCGCCGCCGCTGGATCTTTCCCCGGTGCAGATGCTGAAAACAAGGCAGTACTGGCTCTGTGCCGGGGCGGTCTGCTTTTCCACCCCGGCGGTGCTGTTGTTCAGTCCCATCATCCTGAAACTGGGAATGGAGCGCGGGCTGGACGAGAACGCCGCCCTGTGGAGCGTGGTGCTGGGCAGTGTGGGCAGCGCAGCCGGGCGGTTGCTGATGCCCCTGCTCAGCGACAGGATCGGCCGCCGCCCCACCGACCTGATCCTGTTTGGAGCGTCGCTGGGGCTTTCGGCTCTGTTCCTGTTTGCACAGGGCTGGGCCGTGGTGGCGGTGTATGCGGGGCTCACTTTCTGCTACTCGGCGCTGGCGGCGGTGCTGCCGGCCCTCTCCACGGATCTGTTCGGCCTGCCCCACGCAGGGGTGAACTATGGCTTTCTGGCGCTGGGGCAGAGCGTGGGAAGCCTGCTGTTTCCGTTTCTGGCCAATCTGTGGGGGCTTGCCTCCGGGCGGCACTGGCTGGCCATGGGGGGCGCGGCGGCGGGTCTTCTGTCCATCTGGGCGCTGAAGCCGGTCAAAGCGCCGCCCCGCCCCCGGCAGAACTGACTGCGGAGGGCAAAAATCTCCACCTGACAAAATCGATAGAAAGTTGACGACCGGGGCGGCAAAAGCGGTGAAAATGCTGGTTAGTTACGAATAACCGTCAAAAATGCTTGTGAAAAAATCCGCAAAACGTCTTGCAAATTCCGCCAAGGTTCTCTATAATAAAACTATGCGTGGTAGTACCGGCATGGCGCTGATGAGAGCGGTGCGGCCGGTCAATGCAAACGGCAGGATCCCCTGCCGATGGCATCAATTTGTCAAAAGGAGAGTATGATTATGACCTATTCGCAGCAAGTACAGAATATGTGCCCGATCACCAAAGGTCCTAAGCATGGTCCGGCTCCCATCCCCGAGGAGGGTGCATGGGTCAAGGCCTATGAGATCAAGGACATCAGCGGCTACACCCACGGTGTGGGCTGGTGCGCACCTCAGCAGGGCTGCTGCAAGCTGTCTCTGAACATCAAGAACGGCGTCATCGAGGAAGCTCTGGTGGAGACCATCGGCTGCTCCGGCATGACCCATTCTGCCGCTATGGCTGGCGAGATCCTGCCCGGCAAGACCATCCTGGAAGCTCTGAACACCGACCTGGTGTGCGATGCCATCAACGTGGCAATGCGCGAGCTGTTCCTGCAGATCGTCTACGGCCGCAGCCAGACCGCTTTCTCTGAGGACGGTCTGCCCATCGGCGCAGGTCTGGATGACCTGGGCAAGGGCCTGCGTTCCATGACCGGCACCATCTTCTCCACCAAGGCCAAGGGCGTGCGTTACCTGGAGCTGACCGAGGGCTACATCAACAAGCTGGCTCTGGATGCCAACGATGAGGTCATCGGCTACCAGTTCGTCAAGCTGGGCAAGATGATGGAGGATATCCGTCACGGCAAGACCCCCAACGAGGCTTACGAGAAGAACGTGGGTACTTACGGCCGCTTCAGCGCTGATCAGGGTGCTGTGAAGTACATTGACCCGCGTGAGGAATAAGAGAGGAGGAACAACTCATGGCAACTTTTGAATCTATGGATCGCCGCATGCCGAAGATCGAGGCATGCCTGAAGGCCAATGGCCTGGAGTCTCTGGACGCCTGCAACGAGATGCTCCTCGCCAAGGGCATCGACTGCGACAAGATCGTTCGCGGCGTGCAGCCCATCTGCTTTGATAACGCTGTCTGGGCATACACCCTGGGCACCGCCATCGCCGTCAAGCGCGGCCTGACCGATGCAGCTGAGTGCGCTGCCGCCATTGGCGAAGGTCTGGAAGCTTTCACCATCCCCGGCTCCGTTGCTGAGCAGCGTCAGGTCGGTCTGGGCCACGGCAACCTGGGCGCTCGTCTGCTGAGCGAGGACACCACCTGCTTCGCTTTCCTGGCAGGCCACGAGTCCTTTGCTGCTGCTGAGGGTGCTATTGGCATCGCCCGCACCGCAAACAAGGTCCGCAAGACCCCCCTGCGCGTCATCCTGAACGGCCTGGGCAAGGACGCTGCCTACATCATCTCCCGTATCAACGGCTTCACCTATGTGCAGACCGAGTACGACATCCCCACCCAGACCCTGAAGGTCGTCAAGGAGATCCCCTTCTCCGAGGGCGAGCGCGCAGCCGTCAAGTGCTACGGCGCAAACGATGTCATGGAGGGCGTTGCCATCATGAAGAAGGAGGACGTCCAGTGC
>CAVDVT010000120.1:0-5440 GCA_963612415.1 bacterium
CCAGTGAGGTGGGCGGTCTGGTGGGCCGGAACGAGTCCACCGGCACCCTTTCCCGCTGCACAGCCCGCTGCATCGTGAACGGCAAGTCCAAAACCGGCGGTATCGTGGGCAGCAACGAAGGCTCGGTGAGCAGCTGCACCAACGTGGGCGCCGTCAACACGGAATATCAGAACAATACCCTCAACCTCGACGGTCTGTCGGCGGAGCTGCTCAGCAAGATCCGCCAGTACATGGAAGGGGACGGCACCCTGACCAACAACGCCCCCACCGACACCGGCGGCATTGCGGGCAGCAATACCGGCATGATCCTCAGCTGCACCAACAGCGGCGACGTGGGCTATGCCCATCTGGGCTATAATGTGGGCGGCATCGTGGGCCGCACCGACGGCATGGTGTCGGGCTGCATCAATCAGGGCAGCGTTCTGGGCCGCAAGGATGTGGGCGGCATTGCCGGGCAGGCAGAGCCCTACCGGGAAGTAGATCTGTCCGACAACACCATTGAGAAGCTCCGCACAGAGCTGGACAAGCTCCATGACCTTGTCAGCGGCACAGCGGATGTGATGGACAACAGCACCAACCGTATCAGCGGCAGTCTGGACGGCCTGAACAGCCAGATGAATGCGGCCATCAGTGCCGCCCGTCAGCTGAAGGATCAGGGCAGCGACTACGCAGATACGGTGGCCGACGAGATCGACCGCACCGGTGTGCTGGTATCCGACACCCTGAGCCGGCTGGAACCGGTGCTGGACACCGGCAAAGATTCCATCGATGACATTGCTGCGGCTCTGGACGATCTGAAGTGGGCCACGACAGAGTTCTCCTACGAGCTTTCGCTGGCGTCGGATGCTGTGGGCAAGGCCGAGACGGCTGCCGGGCAGACCGGCGACGCCATGGCAACGGCCAAAACGGGCCTGCAGGAGATCTCCGATGGCTTTGAAGACCTGAAAAACGCCTACGATACCGGCGACAGCGATGCCGCCGATGCCGCCACACAGCGCATTCTGAGTGCTTACGGAGCCCTGCCTGCAGGAACCTCCGATGCTGCACTGGACAGCGCAGTGCGCTGGCTGAAGCTGGCCAACACGGCGGTCAGCGCCATGAGCCTGACCCGCAGCATGGACCCGCAGATGCAGGCACTTTCTGCCGGTGTCACGGTGCTGCAGGGAGCAGCCCTGGTCACCGGAAATACCCAGGTCCAGCAGGGCTTTGCCCAGGTGACAAAGGCCCTGGGCGGCATTTCTTCCATTTCCAAGCAGCTGGGCGCGCTGGCAAAGAACGCCGCTGTGCTGGCCGGAGAAGATGGCAACGATGCCCTGAAGGATGCGCTGGACAGCATTGGCGATGCCATCAACGATATGGTCAATGACACGGAGACACTGGAAAAGATCCTGCAGGAGCTGGGCGTGGACACCGGCAGCATCAAGACCGGCGTGGCCTCCATTCAGGACGGCGTGGACAAGCTCTCGCAGTCGGCCGACCTGCTGGAAGCTGCCTGCGGCTCCCTTGAGGATGCACTGGGCCAGTTCCAGACCACCGGTTACCTTGTCAGCGGCACCACCCAGCAGCTGTCGATCGCTGTGGACAAGCTGGAGGACGGCACCAAGGGCCTGTCCGATGTGGTCAGCCAGACAAAGGACATTGTGAGCTGGCTGTCTGATCAGGACCCCATCCATGTGTCCCGCCCCAATGACGAACTCAAGGACACCACCAACACCCTGTTTGATGCGGTGGAGGGGATGACCAACGAGATGGATGCCCTGAACCAGAACATCAAGAGCGCCAGCAGCCAGCTGAGCAGCAAGGTGCGGGCCATCAACGATCAGGTCAACGTGATCGTCAGTCTGCTGCTGGACGCGGTGGAGGAGGTCAGTGAGCCCGGCTCCAAGACCTATCTCGAAGACGAATCGGAAAACTGGCAGAGCCGCAACGAAGGCCGCATTGAGGACTGCGCAAACCGGGGCAGTGTGGATGCCGACGTGGATGTGGGCGGCATTGCCGGTGCCATGGCGGTGGAAAACCTGCTGGACCCGGAGGACGATAACCTGGAAGAAAGCGGCTCCCTGCTGCGCACCGGCTACACCGTGAGCGCTGTGGTGGTGAACTGCGTCAACGAGGGCACGGTCACGGCCAAAAAGAAGGCCAGCGGCGGCATCTGCGGCCGGATGGATCTGGGCCTGATCTACAGCTGTGAAGCCTACGGCGCCGTGGAAGGTACCGATCAGGTGGGCGGCATTGCCGGTGCATCCAGCGCAAAGATCCGGTCCAGCTGGGCCAAGTGCGACCTGACCGGCGACAGCTATGTGGGCGGCATTCTGGGTCAGGGGACCGAGAGCAAGGCCACCAAGGGTTCCAGCTCTGTGTCAGACTGCCGCGCACTGGTGGATATTCTGGAAGCAGACCAGTTCGCCGGAGCCATTTCCGGCGGGCAGGAAGGTGATTTTTCGGGCAACCTGTTCGTCTCCGACAGCCTGCGCGGCATCGACCGCCTGAGCCGTGCCGGGCAGGCGGAGCCGGTGGAGTATGATGCTCTGCTTGCCCTTCCGGATGTCCCGGCGGGCTTCCGGAAGCTGACAGTGACCTTCAAAGATGAGGAACACATCATCACCCGGCTTTCGGTGGACTACGGCGGCTCCCTGACCGAGGCCGATTACCCCGACCTGCCCCAGCGGGAGGGCTGCTACACCCGGTGGGACAAGACCACGCTGGAAAGCCTGCATCTGGATACCACCGTCTCGGTGGTCTACACCCCCTATGTGCAGGCCCTGCGCAGCGCTGCCATGCGGGAGGGCGGCCGTCCGGTCTTCTTTGCCGAGGGCAGCTTTACCGATACGGATGTTCTGCTGGCAGTCCAGCAGGAGGAAAGCGGAGCCCCCAATGACACCGTGGAGCAGTGGGCCGTCACCCTTCCGGAAGATGGTGCCGAGAGCCATGTGCTGCGCCTTCTGCCGCCGGATGGCAAGAGCTATCATGTGTATGTGCTGGAAAATGGCAGCTGGAAAAAGCTGGACACAGACACCATGGGCAGCTATCTGACCTTTGCCGTTTCCGGCACAGAAGCGCAGGTGGTGCTGGTCCGGGCTGGTTCTGCAGGCCAGTGGATCGCCGTAGGGGCAGCCGCTGTGCTGGCCGCAGGCGGTGTGGTGCTTGTGATCAAAAAGAAAAGATCCAAAGCTCCCAAGGCTGCAGATCCGGAATAAACGAAAATACGCGAAAAAGGAAGCCCTTCCAGCTGGAAGGGCTTCCTTTTTGAAGGGAGCAGCGTTACAAAAACTCCACGCTGCCGTCCTCGATGTGATACATTGCGCCGACTACCCGCAGGCCGGTCTGTTCCTCGATATCGTGGATGCACAGGCTCTTTTCGATCTCCCGCACACTGTGCTGCACGTTCAGGCAGCTGGCCTTGTAGGGGTCGGTCTCGGAGCCAATGGCCTTTTTGATCTCGTCGGTGATGTACTTGATGTAGCCATCCGGTTCGTGGTGGATGGCGGCGTCCACGGCCCCGCAGTGGGTGTGGCCCAGCACCACCACAAGGCGGCAGCCCAAGTGCCCGGCAGCGTATTCGATGCTGCCCAGCTGGTGGTCATCAATGACATTGCCTGCCAGCCGGATGACGAACAGCTCCCCGATGCCTGCCGAGAAGATGTTCTCCGGGATGACCCGGGAATCCGAGCAGGTGACGATGATGGCATAAGGAGACTGCCCCTTTGTCCAGGTGGAATGGCGGATGCGGCGGGAAATGTCGCCGCTTCCTTTTTCTGCATTGAGGTATTTCAGGTTGCCTGCCGCCAGCTTGTAAATGGCGTCGGCAGCAGTGCATACGGTGGTTTCTTCCGGCATAAAAAGTCAGCCTCCTTTGAAAAAATGGGTACAAAAAGCCGCCCGGCCTCCCACAGGGGGAACTGCCGGGCGGCAATTGTGTTTAGAAGTTGATGACGCCGAGGATCAGACCAGCGACGAGGCAGATGATGGACACAGCCCACTGCCAGCCGAAGCAGTACTTGATGTGGTCCTTGATCTCGACACCGGCCAGGCCGATGCCCAGGTAGGTAGCGGGAGCCACAGGGCTGATGAAGGTAGCGCAGTTGCGGCACACCACCATGGCAATGGCAATGTGAGCGGGGTTGACGCCGAACTGGTTGCCCACGCCGATCAGGACGGGCAGGACGCCGTAGAAGTAGGAGTCGGTGTCGAACAGCAGAGCCAGAGGCACGCTCAGGATACCGATGATGATGGGCAGGAACCGGCCCAGAGAGGTGGGGATGAAGTTTGCCATCGCGGTAGCCATCAGATCCATGATGCCGCTCTTCTGCAGCACGCCCAGGAAGACGCCGGCACACAGAATGGTGGAGGCCATGCTCAGGCCAGCGGAAGCGTGGCTCTTGATGATGGAGTTCTGCAGCTTCTTACCGCGGTAGTTCACCAGAATGGCCAGCACGCAGCCAACCATGAACGGGAAGTAAGAGGGGAAGATATCCATGACCAGCACGATGATAACGGCCAGGGTCAGGATGATGTTGAACACAAAGTTCTGAGGACGAGCCAGCTCGGTGTTCTTCTCACCGTTGTCGGAATCGTCGTACTTGCTCTCATCTTCAGCAGCGGCGTCGCCCAGCTTGGCGATGCGCTTCTTCTCCTGGAAGCCCCAGAAGATGGCAGTGGCAAAGGCCAGGACCAGACCGACCACCTGCATGGGCATCAGCTGACGCCACAGGTCATTTGCTTCGATCTCCAGAACGCTGGCAGCGCGCATGGTGGGGCCGCCCCAGGGCATCAGGTTCATAACGCCCATAGCGGTAACGCAGATCAGCAGCAGGGTCTCGCGGCGCATGTGCAGACGCTTGTAAACGGGCAGCATGGCAGGGATGGTGATCAGGAAGGTGGAAGCGCCGCCGCCGTCCAGATGGCCGATGATGGCGATGATGCAGGTCATCAGGGCAACGCCGACAACGTTGTTGCCGACCTTCTTCATCAGGGCATTGATGATCTTGTCGAACATGCCTGCATCGGTCATAACGCCGAAGAACAGGACCGAGAAGATGAACAGGACGGCCGTGCCGTGGACGCTGGACACGCCGGACTTGATAAAGCCGGCCATATCATCCAGCGTAAAGGCGCCGGTGGCCACCAGAATAATGGTGGTGATGGTCGAAACGCCGACAAAGGCCAGCGAGGGGACCGTGACGTTGCGCAGCAGCAGGACAACAACGGCAATGACCGTAGCGAAGCCCAGCAGCGCCAGAACAGTTTCACTCATGGTTTGTACTTCCTTTCCGTTTTCCGCAATGGTGCGGGAAGAACCATTCCGTGGGATCGTCTGGTTCCATTCCCGCTTTCGATGGTTCTAGTATACGGAAGGAAACTTACATGCCAAAGCACTTTGAATTACGCTTTGTTAAGAAACGCCTTAATATCCTGTAAGGTTCAGGATGGATGCTTGGAT
>CAVDVT010000121.1:0-5352 GCA_963612415.1 bacterium
AGACCCACTTGTTCATGGAACCGGCAAAGCTGATAAACAGCACGATACGGCCCACCAGTGCGGGGTTGGCAAAGTTCATGCCAATGCCGCCGAACAGCTGCTTGACCACGATGATGGCGACCAGGTCGCCGATGATGAGCTGACCGATGGGCATGCCAACGGGCACGTTCATGGCCAGGATGATGCCGGTGACCACAGCGGACAGATCGCTGATGGGGTTGGGCTTCTTCAGCAGCTTGCAGTACAGCCACTCAAACGCCACACAGGCAACCACGGACACTGCCGTGACCAGCAGGGCGCGCACGCCAAAAATGATCGCAGAGGCCACCACGCAGGGCATCAGGGCGACGATCACGTTTGCCATCAGGCTCTGGGTCGTCTCCTCCGAGCGCAGGTGCGGGGAGGCCGAAACAATAAGCTTCGTATCCATTACTTATTGCCTCCTTTTTTGATTTCACCAAGGTAGAACGCCTTTGCCAGACCCATCATCTGGGTGCAGGGGCGCTTTGCCGGGCAGACAAAGGTGCAGGAACCGCAGTTGAAGCAGTAATCCACGTGCAGCTTGCCCAGTTCCTGAACATCACGGGCTGCATAAGCCTGGTTGACCTCCACGGGCTCCAGACCCATGGGGCAGTACTCCACGCAGCGGCCGCAGCGGATGCAGGGGTTGACCTGCGGCGGCTCGGCAGCAGCAGCGCTCAGCATGATCAGACCGGAAGTGGTCTTGGTGGTGGGGTAGCTCAGGTTCTCCACAGCGGGGCCCATCATGGCACCGCCGGCCACCACCTTGCCCAGCTGGACGCCGCCCTTGATGCCGGCAGCGTTCAGGACATCCTCGTAAGCAGTGCCCACGGGAACGATCAGGTTCTGGGGCTTTGCGCAGGCATCGCCGTCCACGGTGATGCAGCGGCTGACCACGGGCATACCGGTGGCCAGATACTTGCCCAGGCTGGAAACGCTGGTCACGTTCATGACAACGGCGCCGGCATCGGCGGGCAGACCGCCATGGGGCACTTCGCGGCCCAGGCACTTCTCGATCAGGATCAGCTCAGCACCGGTGCCGTAGACACTGGGCAGGGGCTTGACCTCAATGGCAGGCTTGTCCTTGGTCTTCTGGTTCAGCAGGTCGATGCACTCGGGCTTGTTGTTCTCAATGCCGATGACGCACTTCGGGATGCCGGTGTACTTCAGCACAGCCTCAATGCCGCGGATGATGTCATCGCTGCAGTTCAGCATCTCCTGGGTGTCACTGGTCAGCCACACTTCACACTCGGAAGCGTTGATCAGCAGGGTGTCCACCGGGCTCTTGGGCTGCAGCTTGACATCAGTCGGGAAGCCTGCGCCGCCCAGACCTACCAGACCGCATTCCCGCACAGCGGCCAGGAAGCTTGCCTTGTCGGTGACTTCCGGTGCCTTCACAGCGGGATCCACGGTCTGCTTGCCATCGGTCTTGATGACAACAGAATCGCACATCCGGCCATTGGACAGACGGAACGGCTCCACAGCCGCCACGGTGCCCGAGACACTGGAGTGGATATTTGCAGAGACGAAACCGCCGGCTTCGCCGATCTTCGTGCCAACGAAAACTTCGTTGCCCTTTTTGACCAGGGCTTTCGCCGGGGCGCCGATGTGCTGGCTCATCAGGATGCGTACCTGCGCGGGCAGAGGCATCGGGACTGGTTTGCTTGCAGCGGTTGCTTTGTCATGCGGCGTATGCGCGCCAAGCGCCGCACGTTTCAGCTTGTTCAACATGGAATAAATCCCCCATTCTGCTTGAATTGCTCTCCCCGCCCTCATGCAGGCGCACTCCGACAGGGACAGCAGCTGCTTAACGTATTTATTGTATCATTTTGCAGACCGAAGTTCAACGACAACAACGCCAAAATGATGCAAATTCCTTAATTTTCTTTGCCATTTTAACGGATTAGTTGTAACTAACCTCTCGTCTTTTTATTAACAATCCACAACTTTCCTTCCAATTGCCTTTCTGGCGGGATTATGGTATACTATTTCCAACAACTCTGCGGAACGTCCCCCGCTCCGCTCGGAACACCCGGGTCACACCCGCCAAGGAGGATCGGATACGATGAAATTTCTCAAAGCTCTGCTTGCTATCTTCACGTTCTTAGCTGCTGCACTTACCTGCACGCTGCTCTTTGTGCAGGATAAAAATGCCCCCCGCTATATCAAGATCTACGAGAACGAGCAGTAAACGGATCTTCTGACGCAAAAAGCCCCGGAGAGCGGTTCCCACCGCCCTCCGGGGCTTTCTCTATGCGCTCACAGCTGCGGCGCAGTCCTTTTTACTGGTTGGGCACCCTGTACAGGCAGACCAGACGGTAGGTCTGGCCATCCTTCGTCTGCACAAATGCAATGCCGATGTGCGTAGCAGAAGTATAGTTGCTGTCGTTCACAAACGTGCTTGCACTGAACGCGCTGGACTTGTAGCCCGGGTTGCTGCTGGTCGAAGCAGCTCTCGGATAAGTATTCTCATCGATCAGGCCAACCACGATCTGCGCATTGCCCAGCTCCTTGACGACCTTCTGATAACCAGCCTTATAAGCAGACTCACTGCCAACGGCCTTATTCTCCAGCCAGTTGGTCAGCAGCTCCTTGGTGGCCTCGCTGTACTTGACGCTGTACTTCACCTCAGCCTTGCCCTGCTTCACAGCTTCATCATTGATCGCCTGATAGATCTCAAACGAGCCGTCGGGAGGGATCAGCGCATCCTTGTCCGTGCTGATCTTGCAGCCGGTCAGCATTGCCAGTGCCAGAACACCGGCCAGAACAAGTGCCAGAACCTTTTTGAAACGTTTCATTGCAATGCCTCCTTGATCTGTTAATAATTATCTTCGCACCCGAGCAGGAATTTCATGTAGGCAAAGGTCCGCTCCTGCCCAATGTCCCGTACCATCTTCAGCAGCTTTTCCAGCAGCGCACGGGTCTCGGGATGGAGCAGGTAGTGGTCTTTGCTCTTTTCATAATACTGCCACGGGGATGCATCGGTGTATTTGTCGCCCAGATAGATCTGGCTGGCCGCAATGCGGTCGCAGACCATCTCACAGACGTAGCGCAGGGGGATCTTCATGCCGGTCAGACCGGCTTTGGTGGTGCTGTAATCGATCCAGTATTCCAGGTGGTGCTTGTTGCGGCCCTTGTGGTGGAGCCAGGCCGAGGTGTAGCCCTTGGCTTCCCGCTCCGCCTCATTGGGGCTGTGGTCGCCCTGATAGTAGATGCACCCTGGGATGAACTCCGTGGGGCTGTACTTGCTCAGGTCGTGGGCCAGACCCTGTTCATACAGGCCGCAGGCAAAACAGTATTTCATCACCAGCAGCTTGTGCCGCGTGATGGTCTCAAAGTGTCCTTTGATGTTCATCGGATATCACCTCCCCGGAACCGTACGGTAACTTTTCCCTCTTTCAGCCGCCGCAGATCGTCGCTTTCCGAAAAATCTTCCCGGTCGCGGGTCAGATTGGGGTTGTAATAGGGATCGTCCAGGATCCTCTCCCTGCCGTGGATGGTATACAGCCGCTGCTGCTCTGCCGCAAAGCGGGCAGCCTTGGCGGGGTCCCTTTCATCGCCGCCCCGGCTCTTGCTCTCGTAGTGGGTCAGCTCCGCGTAGGGGGTCCATGCAATGCGGTATCCCGCATCCCGCACCCGCAGGCAGAAGTCCACATCATTGAACGCCACAGCGAACTGCTCGTCCAGCCCGCCCACTTCGTCGTAGACAGAAGCCTTGACCAGCAGACAGGCACCCGTCACCGCAGAAAAGTCCTGCACGGTGGCTGCGCGGAACAGGTAGCCGCTGCCGCCCTTCTTTTTGTACTTGTGGCTGTGGCCTGCGTAGCCGCCCAGCCCCGTGACCACGCCCGCATGCTGGAGCGTGTCATCCGGGTAGTAGAGCATGGCCCCGCAGATGGCCGCACCGCCGGGGTGGGCACACTGCCGCAGCAGCTCGGTGAGCCAGTCCCCGTTGATGACTTCCACATCGTTGTTCAGCAGTAGCAGGTAATCGCCGTCGGCAGCCTTCCGGCCAAAGTTGTTGATGCCGGAAAAGTTGAACCCCTTTTCCGGGTAGGTGACCACTTTCAGGCCGTCGTACCGCTGCTGCGCCTTTTCATAGTAGGCAAAGGTGGCAGGGTCGGTGGAGTTGTTCTCGATGACAATGACCTCAAAGTTGTCCCACGTGGTCTTTTTCCAGATGCTCTGCAGGCACTTTTCCAGATCCTCGGTGTGATCCTTGCTGGGGATGAGGATGCTCACTTTGGGGTCCCCCACGATGTCCCACTTTACCCGGTAGGTGCTGGGGAACAGGCCGTCCTCCACGGTGCCGGTGCGCCCGGTGCGGGCCAGATGATCGGCCAGCGCCTTTTTGGCCGCAGCGGCCACATAGGGCTTGGCCTCAGTACCGCCGGAGGTAGACCCGGCGTGGACCCGCCAGTAGTACAGCACCTGCGGCACATGGGCCGCGCCGCCCACCTGCTCGATGAGCCGGAGGAACAGGTCGTGGTCCTGACTGCCGTCGCACTCCGGGCGCTCACCGCCCAGCTGCTCAAACAGTTCCCGCTTGAACACGGCCAGATGACAGATGTAATTGCAGCACAGCAGGTAGTCCGGGGCGTAGTCCGGCTTGAAATGCGCCACCATCGGCTTCTGGATGCTCTTGGTGAACAATGCTTCATCGCTGTACAGAAAGCCGTCCGGCTCCCCTGCCGCCCGCAGCTGTGCAATGGCTTTGCCCATGGTATACAGCGCATGGGGGGCAAGGATGTCGTCATGGTCGGCCAGCGCCAGATATTCGCCGCTGGCAAGGGCAGCAGCCGCGTTGGTGTTGGCCGCAATGCCCCGGTTTTCGACTTTTTTGTATACGATATGTTGATATTTTGCCTGATATTCCCGCACGATGGCTCCTACGCTGCCGTGGGCATCATCGGAGGCATCTGCCAGGCAGAGTTCCCCATTGGGGGCAGTCTGGTGGACAAAGGAATCCAGGAACTGCCGCAGGAACTCCTCAGGAGTATTATACAGCGGTGTCAACACGGAAATTGTCGAAAGCTGGCAATTTTCAAAATTTTTGCCTGCCATCTCGGCCCGCTGGGCTTCCAGCACCTTCTTTGCGGGCAGGTAGCGGGCCTTTTTGCCAAAGCACCGCCGCTTCACAAAGCCTGCGCCCCGCACCAGCATGGTGCCCAGCCCCTCGTCACGGGTCAGCTGCACGGCGTAGCCTGCCAGCTCTCTGGCGCGTTTCAATCGCACATTCATGGTTTATGCCTCGCCGCGCTGCGTTGCCTTGTAGGCCGCGCAGACCGTTTCGGTATCGCCGTTCATTTTCAGGTGTCCATGGCTCAGCCA
>CAVDVT010000122.1:0-2671 GCA_963612415.1 bacterium
TCAGCCCCACCTACCTGAACGACATCATTGCGCTGTGCAAGGGCAAGAAGTTCTCCATCAACGTCATCTCCAAGTCCGGCACCACCACCGAGACCAGCCTGGCTTTCCGTGTGCTGCGGGAGCTGCTGGAGAAGGAGATGGGCGTGGAAGAAGCCAACAAGCGCATCTATGCGACCACAGACCGTGCCAAGGGCACTCTGAAGCAGCTGGCTGACGCACAGGGCTGGCCCACCTTTGTGGTCCCCGATGACGTGGGCGGCCGCTACTCCGTTCTGTCTGCTGTGGGCCTGCTGCCCATCGCTGCTGCCGGTATCGACATCGACGAGCTGATGAAGGGCGCAGCCGACGCCATGGAGCGCTTCTCCGTCCTGAGCCCCGAGAACGACGCTTACAAGTATGCCGCTGTCCGCAACATCCTGTACCGCAAGGGCAAGGCTGTGGAGATCCTGGAGTGCTACGAGCCGGACTTCACCCTGATGAACGAGTGGTACAAGCAGCTGTTCGGCGAGAGCGAGGGCAAGGACAACAAGGGCCTGTTCCCCGCAAGCTGCATCTTCTCCACCGACTTGCACTCCATGGGCCAGTTCATCCAGGAGGGCGCCCGCATCATGTTCGAGACCATCGTGGATGTCAAGAAGCCCGCACAGGATCTGTTCATCGACAAGCTGGAAGGCAACTTTGACGGCCTGAACTTCCTGGCTGACCAGAACATGAGCGTGGTCAACCGCAAGGCCATGGAGGGCACCATCCTTGCCCACACCGACGGCGGCGTGCCTGAGGTGCTGATCGAGGTGGACGACCTGACTGCTTATAATGTAGGCTACCTGATCTACTTCTTCTGGCGTGCCTGCGCCTGCAGCGGCTACCTGCTGAGCGTGAACCCCTTCAACCAGCCGGGTGTGGAAAGCTACAAGAAGAATATGTTTGCTCTGCTGGGCAAGCCGGGTTACGAGAACCTGACCGCTGAACTGGAAGCAAAACTGAAGTAAGCAGAAAAATTCAATGATCTCCCGCCGTGAGGCGTGGAAAATACAGGAGGACTGAACTATGATTAAACTGATTGTTGGTACCAAGGGCTCCGGCAAGACCAAGGCAATGATCGACCAGATCAATGACGCGGTCAAGACCTCCAAGGGCAACGTCGTTGTCGTGGAAAAAGGCATGAAGCTGACCTACGACATCGCCCCCGCTGCACGTCTGATCGATCTGGACGAGTATAAGATCGCCGGCGGCGAGATGCTGTACGGCTTTGTTGCCGGCCTGATGGCAAGCAACTACGATATCACCGACCTGTACATCGACGGCATCCTGAAGGTGCTGGATCACGATATCAACCGTCTGGGCGTTGTGCTGGACGAGATGGCCGCCATTGCAGGCGACTCCGTCAAGGTCACTGTGACCGTCAGCGCAGACGAGGCTGCTCTGCCCCACGACGTGAAAAAGTATCTGTGATCTTCTGAACTGAGACCTTTCAAGCGGGCAGGAAACCGGAAAAACAAAATTTTTTCGGTTTTCTGCCTGTTTTGGTGTTGACAAAGGAAAGCTTTGGCGCTATACTAACAAAGCAGCCTTTTATGAGGTGTACTATGCAATTTGACCTGAGAAAGTTTATCGTGTCCGGCACACAGCCTTACCATGCGGAGTTTCCCTGTGATTTGTCTGCAAAGGATTTTGCCGGTGCAAGGATCGAACAGCCTGTGACCGCCTGCTTTGATGCAGTGCCGGATGGCGACGAGGTCCGGATGACCCTGCGGGCAAAAGCATTGGTACACGGAGAGTGTGCCCGCTGCTTGGACCCGGTAGAACGGGAAGAAGCAGTTGAAGCGGAGTGGACAGTAAAGGAGCGGGATCTGGATGATCCGGATTTCGAGCTTCCGCTGGACGAAAAAGGACATCTGGATGTGGACGAATGGCTGGCACAGGAGTTCATGTTCCAGATCCCCACGGTGCTGCTTTGCAGTGCTGACTGCCCGGGGCTGTGCCCACGGTGCGGCAAGAAGATGGCAGAATGTACCTGCCCGCCGGAGGAAGACAAAACCGCTCCCATTGACGCAAGGCTCGCAATACTCAAATCACTGCTGAACTGAGAAACCCATCAAGGAGGTGCAAAAATATGGCAGTACCTAAGAGACATCTTTCCAAGGCCCGCCGCGACAAGCGTCGCAGCAATGTTTGGAAGCTGGAGGCCCCCGCACTGGTCAAGTGCAGCAACTGCGGCTCTCTGAAGCTCCCCCACCAGGCATGTGGCAACTGCGGTTACTACAAGGGCGAGGAAGTCATCAAGAAGGCCTAATTTGCGCAGAATTGGTGGCACATTGGTGTTATGTTGAGAAGGGGATGGCGCAATGCCTTCCCCTTCTTATTTTTTGGAAACGGATCAAACCTCTCCGTCATCGCTGACGCGATGCCACCTCCCCTATTAGGGGAGGCCTTGGCAGCCGGGTAAAGCCTGCTGGATACGCCAGAGGCTCCCCTGCTAGGGGAGCTGGCGGGCGCAAGCCCGACTGAGAGGTTGTACGAAGGAATGCCTACCGGAAAGCAGGTGAAGTTGGATGTCTATCAAGATCGAGCGCATCGACGAGGGGAGCGAGGCCGAGCAGCTGGGTCTGCAGCCCGGCGACGAGCTGCTGAGCGTGGATGAAAACGAACTGAACGATACCCTGGACTACGA
>CAVDVT010000122.1:2681-5351 GCA_963612415.1 bacterium
ACAGCAAGAGCTTCCACCTGAAGGCGAAGGTGGCCGACGGCATCCGGGAGTGGGACGTGCAGCGCGCTGAGCGCGGCCCCTTTGGCTGCGATTTCAAGACCTATCTGGGCGACGAAAAGCACTCCTGCTCCAACCACTGCATGTTCTGCTTCATCGATCAGCTGCCTCCCGGTATGCGTGAGAGCCTGTATTTCAAGGATGATGACGAGCGGCTGAGCTTTTTGTTTGGCAACTATATCACCATGACCAATATGCAGGATCACGAGATCGACCGCATCATCAAGATGCACATCTCGCCCATCAACATTTCCGTGCATACCACCAACCCCCAGCTCCGGGTGCGGATGCTGGCAAACAGGCGGGGCGGCGAAGTGCTGAAGTATCTGCCCCGTCTGGTAGAGGGCGGCATTGCCGTCAACTGCCAGCTGGTGCTGTGCCGCGGCATCAACGACGGCGACGAGCTGCGCCGCACTCTGAGTGACCTGCTGGAGCTGACGCCCATGGTGCAGAGCATTGCGGCTGTGCCCTGCGGTGTGACGGATTACCGCCAGAACCTGTTCAAACAGACGCCCTACGATGCCAAGACCAGTGCAGAAGTCATTGATATCATGGAGGAATTTGGCGACGAGTGCAAACGCCGCCACGGCAAGCGGATCATCTACCCCAGTGATGAGTGGTACCTGAAGGCAGGCCGTCCCATCCCCCAGCCGGAGTTCTATGAGGACTATGACCAGCTGGAAAACGGTGTGGGCATGATGCGCCTGTTTGAGGAAGAATTTCTGGCCGAGCTGGAAAAGCCCCACCGGGTGTACGGCAGCAAGCAGATGGATGTGGTCACCGGCACCATGGCCGCGCCCCTGATCATCCGGATGATGGACGAGCTGCACCGCCAGTATCCCATGATCGAAGTAAGGGTGCATCCCATCCAGAACAAATTCTTTGGCGGCAATGTGGGAGTGGCCGGTCTTGTGACCGCCACCGACATCATTGCCCAGTGTGAAGGCAGGCTGACCAGCGGAACGCTGGGCATTCCTGCGGTGATGCTGCGGGAGGAGAAGGATACCTTCCTGGATGATATCACCATTGCGCAGCTGGGTGAGCGGCTGGGCGTCAAGGTCGAAGTGCTGCCGGTGAGCGGCGGCGAGGAGGCCAAAGCCCTGCTCCGCACCGGCCTGCATATTTCCCGTAGAAGAAAAGTGTAAAAGACCTTCCTGCAAAGGAAAAAGGCTTTCCGAGAAAGGAGGAACCCCTATGAGCAAACCCATTGTAGCAGTGGTCGGCCGCCCCAACGTGGGCAAATCCACCCTGTTCAACAAGCTCTGCGGCCAGCGGCTGGCCATTGTAGAGGATACCCCGGGCATTACCCGTGACCGCATTTTTGCAAATTGTGAGTGGAACGGCCATGAGTTCATGCTGGTGGACACCGGCGGCATTGAGCCCAAGGCCACGGAGGGCATTCTGGCCCACATGCGTGAGCAGGCCCAGATCGCCATTGATACGGCCGACTGCATCATCATGGTGGTGGATGTGCGCAACGGTCTGACCGCTGCCGACGAGGATGTGGCCCACATGCTGCGCCGCAGCCACAAGCCGGTGATCCTGGCAGTCAACAAGTGCGACAAGGTGGGCGAGGCCCCCATGGAGCTGTACGAGTTCTATAACCTGGGCTTTGACGAAGTGATGCCCATTTCGTCGGTCCACGGTCACGGCACCGGCGACCTGCTGGATGCCGTGTGTGCCCATCTGGACTTCAGCGAGACGGTGGTGGAAGAAGACCGCATCCCCGTTGCCATCATCGGCCGCCCCAACGTGGGCAAGTCCAGCCTGACCAACCGCATCCTGGGCGAGAACCGGATGATCGTGGCCAATGAGGCCGGCACCACCCGTGATGCCATTGACACCCCCGTGGACAACGCCTACGGCAAGTTCATCTTTACCGACACCGCCGGTCTGCGCAAGCGCAGCAACATCACCGACGGGCTGGAGCGGTATATGGTGGTGCGCGCTCTGGCTGCTGTGGAGCGCAGCCGTGTGGCCCTGATCCTGGTGGATGCCACGGTCGGCTTTACCGAGCAGGACAGCAAGGTGGCCGGTTATGCCCACGATCAGGGCAAGGCCTGCATCATCGTGGTCAACAAGTGGGACGCTGTGGAGGGCAAGGAGACCAATACCATGGAGCTGCAGCGCCGCGGCTATGCCGAGTGCTTCAGCTTTATGGGCTATGCTCCCATCATCTTCATCTCGGCCCAGACCGGCTACAACGTCAACAAGCTGATGCAGCTCATCCGGGATGTGGACGCCCAGAACGGTGCCCGCGTGCCCACCGGTGTGCTGAATGAGATGCTGGCCCGTGCCACGGCCCGGATGCAGCCCCCCAGCGACAAGGGCCGCCGCCTGAAGATCTTCTACCTGACCCAGGCATCCACCCGTCCCCCGACGTTCGTGGCCTTTGTCAACTCCAAGCAGCTGTTCCACTTCAGCTATCAGCGGTATCTCATCAACCAGATCCGCGAGAACTTTGGTCTGGAACACACGCCCATCCGTCTGGTGATCCGTGAGCGCGGCACCGGTTCTGTGGGCGCAAAAGACGTGTAACAGGGGAGGCGTCCTTTTCATGATGACAATTCTCCTGGTGCTGGCTGCTGCCGCGCAGGCCTACCTGCTGGGCAG
>CAVDVT010000123.1:0-5319 GCA_963612415.1 bacterium
TCTTCACCCTGAGCCTTGGCATTGGTGCCATGGCCATCTTTGGCAGCTACATCGGCAAGGAACACTCCCTGCTGGGCGAGAGCGTCCGCGTGGTGATCCTGGATACCTTTGTTGCCATTACCGCCGGCCTCATCATCTTCCCGGCCTGCTTTACCTTTGGCGTGGACCAGACCGCAGGCCCCAGCCTGATCTTCATCACGCTGCCCAACATCTTTGCCAACATGGCAATGGGCCGTCTGTGGGGCAGCCTGTTCTTCCTGTTCATGGCCTTTGCAGCGCTTTCCACGGTGCTGGCTGTGTTTGAGAACATCATCTGCTGCGGCATGGAGCTGACCGGCTGCACCCGCAAGAAGTCCAGTCTGGTCAACCTGTTCCTCATCATCCTGCTGTCCATGCCCTGTGTGCTGGGCTACAATGTCTGGGCCTGGGATGGCTTTGCCGTGTTTGGCGGCGCAGTGCTGGATCTGGAGGATTTCCTTGTCAGCAACCTGTTCCTGCCGCTGGGCTCTCTGGTCTACCTGCTGTTCTGCGTTTCCCGCTACGGCTGGGGCTGGGACAACTATAAGAAAGAAGTCAACACCGGCGAGGGCCTGAAGATCCACGACTGGATGCGCGGCTACCTGACCTATGGTCTGCCGGTCATCGTGTTGTTCATCTTTGCCTTTGGCATTTACGACAAGTTCTTTGCATAAGTCATGAAAAACAACCCTCCCGGTCATGCTGAGAGGGTTGTAATTTTAGGAGGAGCCCATGCACATCTTGATCTGCGACGACGATGCAGTCTTTGCGGACCGCGTTCAGGCGCTGGTCAGCCGTTATTTTGCGCTGCATCACGGACTGCCGGTGGAATGCACCGTCTGCACCAGCGGGGAGGAGGCACTGGCCCTGCGGGATCTGGAACGCTGTCAGCTGGCGCTTCTGGATGTGAGCCTGAACACCATGAACGGCATCTCGCTGGGCCGCCAGCTGCGGCAGAAGGTGCCGGGGATCTGTCTGGTCTATGTGTCGGCCTATCTGGAGTTTGCACCGGAGGGCTACACGGTCAATGCGTTCCGGTACATCCTCAAACGGGATCTGGACCGGCAGCTGCCCAGCTGTCTGGACGCCATCCTGCGCGAAACGGCCAACACCACCCCCAAGACCCTGACCATCCGGCAGAACCGCACGGAGACAGAGCTGCCCTATGACAGCATCTATTATCTTGAAAGCGACCTGCGGAAGATCAATGTCTACGGCAGCACGGCCCATCAGCCGCTCTGTTCCTATTACGGCAAGCTGACAGATCTGCCGCAGGCCCTGTTTGAGAATGGGTTCCTCCGGGTAGGGCGGAGTTCAGTGGTCAATATGAAGTACATCCGTCAGATCAGCGGTTATAAAGTCACCCTGCGCAACGGTGTGGAGCTGAGCGCCAGCCGGAACGGCTATGCCGAAGTCCGCAGTACCTATCTGGAATGGAAGGGGCAGTTTGGCGATGTGTGAAGAATTGGTCTGGTATCTGGTGGGACACTGTGTCTGCATCAGCCAGTGGATGGCATTCATTCTGGTGGATCGCGCCTGCCTGGGCCGGGACAGCCGTTTCCGCTGTCCGGAGCTGTGGGCCGCGCTGCTGGCGGTGGTGCAGCTGGGGCTTTCCATCCGGTTTGATTTTGGCTTTTTCAACATGAAGTCCGTGCTTTCCAATGTGGTCTACCTGCTGTTTGCCGTCCTCTTTTTTGGCGGCACCTGGATGCAGAAACTGACCGCCTGCCTGATCAATGGCACCATGTGCCTGCTGACGGAAAACACAGTGAGTTACACCTACGCATGGTTCCGGAAGGTGCCCACCAGCGAGGTCTGGCGCTCCCGGGGGTGTCTGACGGCAATGGTGGCGGCCAACCTTGCAACCGGTGTCCTGGTGGCCTATTTCACCCGGCGGTGGAAGCGGGAGCGGGCATTGGAGCCTTTGCAGGCCCTTGTGATGTCCTTCTTTCCCTGCATCGTTGTGGTGCTGAATATCGTGCTGATGGTCACAGGAAGCGCCAAAGAGCCCGGCCTGATGAATCTGCTGCTGACGCTGGGCCTGACTGTGGCAGTTCTGATCCATCTTGCCATTGTGCAGATGTTCAACGATCAGATGATCCAGCAGCAGGAGCTGCAGATCGAAGCAGTCCGGGAGCGGGAGAGCGCAGAGGCCCTGCTGGAGTCCTACACCACCCAGCGCCGGCTGACCCACGAGTTCACCAACCACACCGATGCGCTGGCGCTGCTGCTCCAGCAGGGAGATTACGAGGGCGCAAAAGAATACCTTTCCATGGTCACAAAGAATATCGCGGCCAACACGACCATCATGGATACCCACAACCCGCTGCTGGATGCCCTGCTCAGCAAGAAATATGAGGACGCCTCTCAGAAGGGTGTCATGCTCTATTTTGACCTGCCGGATCTGCGGGAGATGCCCATGGCACAGACCGACCTTGTGATGGTGGTGTCCAACCTGCTCAACAATGCCATTGACGCGGCGGCCAAGGCCGACCCGCCGGAGGTCTATGTCCGGATGCGGAAAAGCGAGGATGAGGTGCTGCTCTCGGTGCGCAACCGGGTGCAGAAAAATGTGGAACTGGCCGATGGCCAGCTGCCCCGCACCACCAAAAAGGAGCCTGGCCATGGCATTGGCCTGTGGAATGTGAAGGATGTGCTGGCGTCTTACGGCGGCGAGTACACCATCAGCTGCCGGGATGGCTGGTTCCGCTTTACCTGCACCATCCCGAACTGCAAGTTATGACATCCTGCCCCGCAGAATATGACATTTTTGATGAAAGTTCCTTTTGCTTCTGGTATGATAGAGACAAGTTAAGGCAGGAACGTTCCCTGAACGGTGCAATTGCGGCCGGAGTGATCCGGAAAGCATGGGACAGGGAACACCGGGCGGCAAGCGTGTGTGCAGCTCGGACGTCTTTTCTGCAAAGTCTGACGAAGCTCTGGACGGCGATCGGGGGATTGCTGCTCATAGAGACCTTTACCAAGCGCCGCGCCTGCACGGGCATTGTTGTGTGGGAACGGAGTGCCTCTGTGGGCGCTTGGCTGAAAGGAGTTTCGCCGGGCTTTTTTGTTTGAGATTTGGCCGGGCCTCTTGCCAAAGGGGGCCCGGTCTTTTATAATGGAAAAAACGGCTTCTGCGCAGGCAGATAAGCCGGACAGAAAGAAGGAACCTTTCATGAAACTGCCCGAAAAGAAACAGCGCTGGGTGCTGCACGAGGATGCACTGCCCCAGCCCGCAGGTGCAGGCGTCACCCGCCGGGTGCTGGCCTATACCGACGGCCTGATGTGCGTGGAAAACACCTTTGAAAAGGGTGCGGTGGGCGCTCTGCACCACCATCCCCACACCCAGATCACCTATGTGGTGTCGGGTGCGTTTGCATTTACGGTGGACGGTGTAACCAGGACGGTCCACGCGGGCGACACCATCCTCAAGGAGGACGGTGTGGAGCATGGCTGCGTCTGCACCGAAGCGGGCATCCTGCTGGATATCTTTACCCCCATGCGGGAAGACTTTGTGTGAGCAAACAGAAAAGGCAGTGCGTCATCCGGCGCACTGCCTTTTGTAATTGGGATCTTATTCCGGCTTGACCTGCAGCTCCTGCTCGCAGTAGATGCAGCGGTATTTGCCGTTGGAACTCAGCTCAAAGATCTGGTCGCATTCTTCCTCAATGGAGGAGATGCAGCGGGGATTGCGGCACCGCACAATGTTGACCAGACGCTTGGGGGGCTTCGGCTTCTCCTTGCGGACAGCCTTGCCGTTCTCGATGATGGTCACGCTGATGTCGGGGTCAAGGTAGGCCAGCACATCCAGGTTCAGCCAGGAAGCGTCGCCCTCCACCTTGATGATATCCTTGCGGCCGCAGGCGGCCTTGGCAGAGCGGGCATTCTGGATCAGTGCCACATTGGCGGTGCGGTTGCCTTTGATGCCCAGCAGGTCCATCAGGCCCACGGCGGTGCCTGCCTTGATATGGTCGATCACAATGCCATTCTGGATCTCGTCAATGTTCAGCATTTCAGTTGCCCTCCTTCGGTGCCTTGGGGTCAGCAAGCCCCAGCAGCGTCATGATCAGTGCCATGCGGACATACACACCGTTCTGCACCTGCTCAAAGTAGGCGGCACGGGGGTCGTTGTCTACATCCAGTGCGATCTCGTTCACACGGGGCAGGGGGTGCAGCACAGCCATGTCGGGCTTGGCCAGCGCCATCTTTTCCTGGGTCAGGATGTAGCTGTTCTTCAGGCGGATATAATCTTCCTCGTTGAAGAAGCGCTCCTTCTGCACGCGGGTCATGTACAGGATGTCCAGCTCGGGCATGGACTCCTCCAGGCTGCGGGTCTCGCGGTACTCGATGCCCTTGGCTTCCAGCACGTCCTTGATGATGTAATCAGGCACCCGCAGCTCCTCCGGGCTGATGAGGATGAACTTGATGTTCTTGCAGCGGGCCATGGTCTTGATGAGGGAGTGGACGGTGCGGCCGAACTTCAGGTCGCCGCACAGACCAATGGTCAGGTTGTCCAAACGGCCCATCCGGGTGCGGATGGTCATCAGATCGGTCATGGTCTGGGTGGGATGCTGGTGGCCGCCATCGCCTGCGTTGATGACCGGAACGCGGGAATAGCGGGAGGCGCGGAGCGGGGCGCCCTCTTTGGGGTGGCGCATGGCCACGATATCGGCGTAGCAGGAGATCACGCGGATGGTGTCGGCTACGCTTTCACCCTTGGAAGCACTGGAGACAGACTCGCTCGGGAAGCCCAGCGTCTTACCGCCCAGGTTCAGCATGGCCGCCTCAAACGAAAGGCGGGTGCGGGTGGACGGCTCGTAGAACAGGGTGGCGAGCTTTTTGTGGGCGGCAACGTCCTGATATGCGGCAGGATCGCTGCGGATGCGGTCAGCCAGATCCAGCAGAGCGGTGATTTCCTCCGGGCTGAAATCCAAGGGGTCGATCAGATGGCGCATGAATTTTTACCTCCGTCAAAGTAATTTTCGCAGAATGGAAAAATCGAAGAAGTTGGTGTAATAACTCAGCGAGCGCATGACCGGGTGACACAGGCGGTTGAAGCAGATCTCATCCAGCAGCAGCATGGCCTCGCCCGGGGCAAGCCGCATGGCTGCCCGGATGGACTCATCGCCGCAGCTTGCTTTGAGGTGCGCCACGTTGGACGAGATCTGCTGGCTGCACTCCTGCTCCAGAATATCAAACACGCCGCCGCTCAGGTCGATGCGGGTGTAATCCCGGCTGCCGAACAGGGCGCGGGGCAGATAATCGATGGAGTAGATGACCGGCGTGGTGTCGGCCAGAATG
>CAVDVT010000124.1:0-5253 GCA_963612415.1 bacterium
CCCAGATACAGGGCGATGTGGCCGGGGAAATACAGGGCATCGCCCCGCTGCTTTTTCTCAAAGGGGATCTGGTGCATGGGCCAGCCCTCCACCAGTTTTGCATCCCGGTAGATGAGGACGCCGCACTGCATGTAAGCGCTGCTGACAAGGCCGGAGCAGTCGATGCCGCGGCCCGACTTGCCGCCCCAGCGGTACTCGGTGCCCAGATACTTTTTTGCCTGCTCTGCCAGCGCATCCCGGAACGCTTCCTCGCTGCCGCCGTACCAGCGGGCAAGGGCGTCCGGCACCAGCTGCGCCGGGGCACAGCCTTCGGCCTTTGCCAGGGCCGCGCTGAAGGGCAGGCCATCTTCCTGAGTCAGCACTGCTCCCATGCTGTACCGCACCGGTTCCAGCGCCACATCCCGCACATAGCCGGTGCGGCCATCCACAAGGGCCACACAGACCCAGCCCGCCGGGCACTCCGGCCGTTCCAGCTGCCGCAGCAGCGCCCCGCGCTCCAGTTCCAGCAGCCGGACGCCCTGCACCTTGGGCAGGCTCAGCACATCGGTGGCGCGGCCCACCATCCACAGGTCTGACTTCAGGTAGACCTGCATCAGGATCTCCGGCCGGGCAAGCATCAGATCTTTGGCAAACACGTAGCCATGATAGCCGTAAAAGGTAACGATCTCTGCCATGTCTGCCGGCAGCTGCACCCCGGCTGCGGTCACACCTCCGGGCGCAGTGCGCATCTGGCAGGCCTGCCCATACAGGCCCTCGTCCCCAATGGTGGAAACGATGCCTGCCTCGCTCTCTTTGGTGGTCACGGGCAGATCATAAATGGTGGCCACCGGCGTATTGAACACTGCATACTGCATCATTCGGGTCCCTCCAGCAATTTCAGCAGCTCCTCCGGCTTCATGGCAAGAATGGCACCATCGGCACTGCCGGTGACCGTTTCCGCCAGGTCCTGTTTGGCCTGCTGCAGCTCCACGATCTTTTCTTCAATGGTATCCTGTGCGATCAGCTTGTACACCTGCACCGGGTTCTGCTGCCCGATGCGGTAGGCGCGGTCGGTGGCCTGATTCTGGGCCGCCACATTCCACCACGGGTCGTAGTGGATGACGATATCCGCCGCCGTCAGGTTCAGACCGGTACCACCCGCCCGCAGCGAGATCAGGAACACGCTGACCTCGCCTCCGTTGAACCGGCGCACCAGCTCGGCCCGCACCGGCTTGGGGGTGGAGCCCTGCAGGGTGAAATGGCTGATGCCCTCGGCATCCAGCCGCTTTGCCAACAGCTCCAGCATGGAGGTGAACTGACTGAACAGCAGGATGCGGTGTCCGCCCTCCACAGCGCTGGTCACCAGCTCGGTGCAGGCGTCCAGCTTGGCGCTGCCGCCCTCCCAGTTGTCGGCAATGAGCCGTGGGTCACAGCAGATCTCTCGCAGCCGCATCAGCACCGCAAACACGGCCATCTTATCTTCCGGTCTGGCTGCCCGCAGCTTCTCCCGGGCATCCACCACCGCCGCAAGGTAGAGCTTCCGCTGCTGTTCTTCCAGCTCAATGCGGTAAAGATTTTCGGTCTTGGGGGGCAGTTCCTTCAGCACGTCGGCCTTCATGCGGCGCAGGATAAAGGGGCCGGTCAGCTGGTTCAGCCGCCGCACCGCTGCCTTGTCGTCCTCCTGCACGATGGGCTTTTCAAACCGGGCGCAGAAATTCTTGTAGGGCGGCAGGTAGCCCGGCATCAGGAAGGAGAAGATGCTCCACAGCTCGCCCAGCCGGTTTTCCACAGGGGTGCCGGTCAGGGCAAAGCGGACACGGCTGTTCACCTGACACACCGCCTTATATTTCTGGGTGGTATGGTTCTTGATGGCCTGCGCCTCATCCAGAATGCAGGCATAGAACCGCTGCCCCTCATACAGGGCCTCGTCCCGTCGCAGCAAGTCGTAGCTGGTCACGACCAGATCGGCGGTCTCCCACTGTTCGGCCAGTGCCGCCCGGTGGGCCGCGTCGCCGTCCACAGTGATGCAGCTCAGCTCCGGCGTGAATTTCCGGCATTCCTCGGCCCAGTTCAGCACCAGCGAAGCCGGGCAGACGATGAGGCTGGGCAGGGTGTTCTCGCCCTGTTCCTTCAGCGCCAGCAGGTAGCTCAGCACCTGCACGGTCTTGCCCAGGCCCATATCGTCGGCCAGAATGCCGCCCATGCCATAGCCATCCAGGGTGCGCAGCCAGCGGTAGCCGTCGCGCTGATATTTCCGCAAAACTTTCTGTAAAGATGCAGGCGGTGTATACTCGCTGTCTCTTACCGCATGGAAACTCCGGCTGATCTGCCGGAACGCATCGTCGCGGTTGAAGCGGATGCCGTTCTGCCCCGAGAGCGCCCAGTCCAGACTGGGTGCCCGGTAAAGGGGCAGCTGGGCGCGGTTCTTGCCCAGCTTTGCACCGGAAAGCTCCAGGGTCTCGTTCAGCTCGTCCAGCACCTCCATGGAATCGTCCAGCCGCAGCAGCCGCCCGTCGCGCAGGCGGTGGTACCGCTTTTTCTGGTGCAGCGATTTCAGCAGAGCCTTCAGTTCGCCCGCCGGGAACTCGCCGGTGTCCACTTCCAGATCCAGCACGCTCCCATGCACCGACACCCCCACCGAGATCTTGGGCGGGGCCGCCTGCAGGTTGCGGAAGGCATCGGTCAGGTAAACTTCCCCTTCCGCCAGCAGGGCCGGAATGCCTTCCTCCAAAAAGCGATAGATGACATCGTCTTCGTACGTTTCATAGCGGGCAGCCACCCCATTGCCCATGGTGTCCGGCCCGGGTTCCAGATACCGTGCCAGCAGCCGGCCAGCCCGCTGCTCGGCCCGGGCATCCCGCAGCAGACCAATGGGCACCGGCTCATGGGGTGCCACCTTGTCCTCGCCATACAGAAATTCCAGATGGGCGCTCACAGCTCCCATCTGCGGTGCATCCAGATAGAACTGCATCACCGGCTCCAGCGGGATCTGATTCAGCAGCAGCCGGTCCGGGTCTTCAATGGTCAGTTTGCCGCCCAGCTCCGGCAGAACATAGCTGCAAAAGGCGGTGGCATCCTTGGTGGTAAAGAACAGGCTTTTGCCGCACAGAGCCCTGAGGGCCGGCAGCAGCCGGGCGCTTCCGGCCCGCTCCAGCTGCCAGATGGTATCCTCACTGTATAAATACTCATAGTCTAAACCGGATGTGCAGCCCAGCGCGGGGGTCACAGCCACTTCCACGCCGCCCCGGCGCTTTTCCACCTGCATGGTCAGCGCAGGGATCCCCGTGCGCAGCTCATAGCCGCCCAGCTCCCCGGACGCTGCATACATCCCCACCAGTGCATCAAAGATCTCACCGTTCAGGGGGATGCCGCCAGCAGGGCCGCCTTTTTCGGCGCTGCCATAACTGCGCAGGCTTTTTTCCACGCTCTGCTTGGCGCTGAGCTGCCGCCGCAGCAGCCGCAGCAGCTGTTGAGCCTCCGGAGTAAAGGCATCCCAGCTATGCCGGAATTCCAGCGTTTTGCCATAGCTGACCATCCCGTGTTCCTCCACAGCCCGCAGCAGCTCCGGAATGCTTTTGACCACATACTGCCGCCCGCTCCCTTCCGAAACGCGCAGCCGCAGCCAGGGCCGTTCCCGGGGCAGTAGGGTCAGCTCCGGTTCCAGCTCTGCAAAGTGGATACGGCCTTCCTCCCATAAGGAGGCCGCATCCTCCTCTGCCAGCGCTCCTTCCTGATAGGTGCGCAGCAGCTGCCGTGCCTCGTAGTCCGACTCCGGTTCTTCCCCCCGCCACTTCTTGCCAAACAGCATTTCCAGGCTGGACACATAGCTGTCTTTCCGGGGCAGTTCCTCCGGCTGGCCAGCGGACAGATTGGCCGTTCCACGCACCACGCCCGGGATCGCTGAAACCACCGGCTTTTTTGCCGGCTGTTCGGCTTTTCCTTCACTGTCCCACAGCAGCAGGGCACCAATATGCTTGCAGCAGGGCCCCTCCCCGCTTTCATTATAAGGGCAGGAACAGCTGGCGCTGACAAAACTGCCGTTTTCCCGCAGCCAGACCTGCGTCTGGTACAGGTTCCGGCCGCCGCCGCGCACTTCGGCACTCAGGTGGCGCACGCCGTTTTCCGCGGTCTCACAGTTGAAATCCTGTATCCGATCCACGTATGCCTTTGCCCGCGCAAAGATCGTGCTACCCAACAGGTAGCGGATCTCGTCCATATCCATCCGGGGTTCCCTCCCTCTGCATTTGCTCTATTGGTTAAGCATACCGCACCGCTGGGCCGGATGCAAGGGCTTTGCACAAAAAATCCGCCGCTCTCCTTCCAAGAAAGCGGCGGATTTTCTGTTTTGTTTTTCGTGTGCGGTCACATCGGCTTTGCTGTCAGGCAGGCGGCCGAAACAGCCTCCGGTTCCGGGCTGGCTTCGGCCCGGGTCACCGCTGCTTGCAGACGTGGCAGCTGGACGGCTTCGTCAAAATCGGCAAACTCCCGGGCATACTGCGGAGCCATAGCAAGGCGGAACTTTGCACTTTCCACCGTCCACTGCTGTACCGAAAAATGCTCCGGATTCCACCGTCGCAGGCACTCCAGGTTGAAAACTTCGGTTATTGCTCAGGATACCGCGGTAGATATTGTAAAGTGTTTCATTTTCTGCGTAAGTCATTACGATTTTCTCCCTCTCTGTTTATTCGGTAGACGAATGACAGCGTGAAACTGTTTTACTTTTCCAGATAATAGCACACCAGATCTGTAGGCCCGCGCTGAGCATGGCACATGGCCTTATGCTCGATGCCCTCATACACAAACCCCAGCTTTTTCAGCAGTTCACCGGAGGCCGTATTGTAAGCATAATGTCCGCCGGTAAACAGCACCGTCTCAGTCTTTGCAAAATAGGCCTGGATCACGCCTGCCAGTGCCTCCCGGGCGTATCCCTGCCGCCGGACATCCGGGGCAATTTCGATCCCCAGCTCCCAGCCCGGCACGGCACGCTCGGCGTCCATCAGCGAGATCACGCCGATCACCCGGCCCGTCTCTTTGCACACAACGCTGTAACGGGTCTGGCACGCAAACTTCTGCATCAGGCGGCCATACTCCTCATCCATGGCATCAAACGCATGATAGCCGCCGCAGTCCAGTGTGGTCTGTTCATCCGAGAAAATGGCAAACACATCCGATCCATCTTCCACCCGGAACTGGCGCAGATACAGCCGTTCCGTTTCAATTGGAAATACTTCCATTCCTTCTCCTTTTCCGGTGTCACCTTATGTTATCTTGCTC
>CAVDVT010000125.1:0-5229 GCA_963612415.1 bacterium
GGTACAAAACCAGAAAAGAACAAACAGAAGATAAGCTAAAAAATCCTCCAAGGAACTTTCCTTGGAGGAATGGCGGAGAGAAAGGGATTCGAACCCTTGCCCGGCGATTAACCGGCTACCGCATTTCGAGTGCGGACCCTTCGACCTCTTGGGTACCTCTCCGTATACATATCAGGTGATGCTACAATTTGTATTGCAACTTCATCTTGATTCCGAATGATAAAGCTGTTAGAATATTGTTAGAAAACGCATCGTTCAGACAGGTTCAGAAGCCTGTTAGAACATCGAATTTTGACGTTTCCTCGTTTGAAATGGAGAAATCTGACGAAGCATCCACTTGGATTTCGAGTCGTTCTCGTTACGACCACTTCGATACATCTCCATATTTGGACTTGACTATTATAACAAAAACATCCCATTCCGTCAACTGCTTTGGGGCTGTGCGGCATGGGATGAGGCGGAGGAACCACCATTGAGCGAGAAAACCTCCCCGCTGTCGGGCTGCGGCCCGGCGGCGGGGAGGTTTTGTTGTTTGGAGATGCAGATGCGGGGTCAGTTGGAGTCGTCCGGAACGGCGGGGCGGTTCTTCAGCTCCAGTTCCGGCATCAGTTCGTCGCTGATGATGGTCAGCATCTGTTCCAGCTTTTCCACGTCTTCTTCCGGGAAGCGGGCGTGGACCCGCTCCACCACGGTACTCAGGTAGGAGTAGCTGATGTTGTAGTAATCGATGTATTTCTGGGTGGGGCGCAGGTGATATTCGCGCCGGTCGGTGGTGGACTGGATCTTTTCCACGTAGCCTTTCCGGACCAGAGAACCGATCTTATAGGCGGCGTTGGGGGTGGAGATCTGCATCATGCGGGAAAATTCCGCAATGGTGGGCTCCCCCATGGCCATGATGCCCTCCATGCAGAAGGACTCCACGGTGGTCAGAGTCGCTTCGCGGGTGGCAAAACGCTGGAACACATTCTGGTAGAAATGGAGCTTGAACTTGGTATAAACATCGTTGAATGCTTTTTCGAGCATGATACGGTCTCCTTCAATAACTCAATTTCTTTTAGTATATCACGTTTTGCGCCGGACGGGAAGGAAAAACACGGGAAAGTTCTGCACTTTTATTCCGCGCTGACGGAAGCTTTCCGGGCAAAGCGCACCCGGATCACGTTCAGCACCACCAGTTCCAGTACAATGGCCACAGCCAGCAGGATCAGCGAGGTCCACAGACTGGCGTGTTCGCCCAGGAACATCTGAGTCAGGCCGGTGATGACATAGCACACCGCCGCGCAGGAAGCAGCCGTGATGGCATAGGGCAGCTGGGTGGACACGTGGTTCACATGGCTGCAATGGGCACCGGCCGATGCCATGATGGTGGTGTCGGAGATGGGCGAGCAGTGGTCGCCGCAGACAGCACCGGACAGGCAGGCGGCAATGGAGACCACCAGCATCTCACCCTGCGGGAAAGCGTGGCAGACGATGGGGATCAGGATGGAGAAGGTGCCCCAGCTGGTGCCGGTGGCAAATGCCAGGAAGACCGCCACCAGGAAGATGATGACCGGCAGCAGGTACTGCAGGGCGGCTGCAGAGCCGCTGAGCAGGTTGGCCACATAGAATTTGGCACCCAGCAGGTTGGTCATGCCGGAAAGCGTCCAGGCCAGTGTCAGGATCAGCATGGGGCTGACCATGGCCTTGAAGCCCTCGGGGATACAGGCGGCAAAGTCCTGGAAGGTCATCACGCTGCGCACCCGGTAGAACACAAAGGTGAACATCAGAGCAATGCTGCTGCCCAGCACCAGACCGGCGGAGGCGTCGCAGTCCGAGAAGGCGGTGATGAAGTCCACGCCGCTGAAGAAGCCGCCGGTGTAGATCAGGCCAAAGATGCAGGCGGCGATCAGCACCAGCACCGGGGCCACCAGATCGATGACGTGGCCGTGGGTTTCGTCGCCGCTGTCCACGTCGTCGCCGTAGGGGCGGTCGGCGGTGGTGAACAAGTCGCCCAGCCGGGCGTTGTCCTCGTGCTGCTTCATGGGGCCGTAGTCGGCACCGGAGAAGATGAGGAACAGGCTCATGACGATGGTGAGGATGGCGTAGTAGTTATAGGGAATGGTGCGCAGGAACATGGTAAAGCCGTTGATGCCGGAACCTTCGGGCACGCTGGAGGTGACAGCGGCGGCCCAGCTGGACACCGGCGCAATGATGCAGATGGGGGCTGCAGTGGAGTCGATGAGGTAGGCCAGCTTGGCGCGGGAGACCTTCTGCCGGTCGGTCACGGGGCGCATGACAGAGCCCACGGTCAGGCAGTTGAAGTAGTCGTCCACAAAGATCAGCACGCCCAGAAGGAGGGTGGCAAACTGTGCCCCGGCCCGGGTGTGGATGTGGGTGGAGGCCCAGCGGCCAAAGGCGGCGGAGCCGCCGGCCTTGTTCATCAGGGCTACCAGCACGCCCAGCATCACCAGAAAGACCAGGATGCCCACGTTGCTGCTGTCGGAGAGCTTGGCCACCATGCCGCCGTCCTCATTGAAGAACAGGGTGTTCAGGGCCAGTTCCAGGTTGCCGTTGGCGTACAGCAGTGCGCCGGTGGCAATGCCCACCAGCAGCGAGGTATAGACCTCTTTGGTGTTCAGGGCCAGCACAATGGCCACCACCGGCGGTAGCAGGGAGAGCGCCGAGCTGTACACGGCGGGAGCGTAGCTGGCGGGGTCGGCAATGGTGCCGGGCGTGGCGGCCGTACACCACAGCAGCAGCGCAAACACCAGCAGCGCTGCCACCCACGAAAGGTTTGTTTTTTTCATAAATGATCCCTCGTTTGATTTTTCGTTTTTGTCCGGGGCAGACTATCCCCATACCATTCAGAAAGGGGGCGGCTGCTGTGCCGGATTATAAGGCGCTGTATTTTGAGCTGTTCCGCGCCAGCGAACAGGCCATCCGCCTGCTTCAGGACGCCCAGTTAAAGGCGGAGGAACAGGTGATGGAGTCGGATGAAGAACCGGTGCGGATCAGCCCTTCTTTGCCGCCGCCTTCGCAGCAAACTTGGCGTCGTTGATGATGAAGCGCTCGTGGATGCCGCCGCCCACGGGGCCCTTTTCATCGTGCAGGGAGACTTTGAACACCAGCTTGCGGCCCTCCACGGCGGTCAGCTCGCTTTCGCAGGTCACGGTCATGCCCACGGGGGTGGGGGCGCTGTGGTCCAGCTCCAGCCGGGTGCCCACGGTGCCGCAGCCCTCGTCCAGTTCCGGGGCTACGCTCATCCAGCAGGTCTTTTCGGCCAGTGCTACCAGTGCGGGGGTGGCAAACACGTCCAGCGTGCCGCTGCCCATGGTCTTTGCGGTGTTTTCGGAAGTGACGGGCTGAGACTGCTCGCCACGGATGCCAGCTGCTAACATAACATTACGTCCTTTCCAATTGCCAAACGGCGAAAAATTTCAGATACATTGTTAGAATACCATATTTTTGCCCGGGATGCACCTGTTTGGACATTTTTTCTGCAAGAATCCGGCAGAAATCGGGCCTTCCCTGCCATCTGGCACAAAGAACGAGCGGCATTTTTGGCAAAGCGCTGAAATCCGCGTCGGAATCTTGACAGGGAAAATGGAAACGCTAAACTAAAAAATGAAGTTTCTGCATTTTCCAAAAGATGCAGGATGGGGTATCACAAAACGTATGAGGTGATTTTTATGAAGCTTAAAAAGAATGTCTTGCGGGCAGTGTCTTTGGCGGCTGCATCTTCGCTGATGGCACTGACCATGCTGACGGCCTGCGGCGGCTCCAACAAGCCGGCGTCGTCCAGCAAACCGTCTTCGTCCAGCAAGCCTGCATCTTCCAGCAGCTCGAGCAGTACATCCAAACCGGCGTCTTCGTCCAGCTCCTCCAGCAGCACGATCCCGTCCGGCCCCACCACCGAAAAGGTGGCGTGGCGCTTTGCCGATAAATCCGACGGCACGGCAACATTGGTGGGCTATGATTACGCTGTGGGCAGACCCACCGGCGCTGTGGTGCTTCCCGGCAAGAGCGATGCAGGCAACAAGGTCACAAAGATCGGGGATGCGGCCCTGTATCAGTGCGGCAGTGTGACCAGCGTGGTCATCCCGGAAGGTGTGACCGAGATCGGCGAAAAGGCATTCCTGTTCTGCACGTCCATGACCAGCGTTTCGCTGCCCAAGACCCTGAAGCTCATCGATGGGCAGGCATTTCAAGAGACCGGTCTGACCAGCGTGGTCATTCCCGAAGGTGTGACCTCGATTGGAGAATGGGCCTTCAGGGACGACGGCGCTCTTGCAAAGGTAACATTGCCCAGCACCCTGAAGACCATCGGGGCGTTGGCTTTTGGCAGCACTGCATTGACTTCTGTCACCCTTCCGGAGGGCCTGACCGAGATCGGCTTGTTTGCATTTGACAGCTGTAAACTGAAAAGTGTCGTTCTGCCCTCTACCCTCCGTGTGATGGGCCGCAGTGTGTTTGCCGACAATGAGGATCTTGCTTCTGTCCGCATTCCGGAAGGCATTACGGAGATCGGTGATCAGGCGTTCCAGGGTGCGAAGGCATTGACCAGCGTCACGCTGCCCAAATCGCTGAAGACGATCGGATCTGCTGCATTCTCCGGCTGCGGCCTGACCAGTATCAAGATCCCCTCGGGTGTAACAACGGTTGGCAATGGTGCGTTCAGCAGCTGTGAGCTGACCAGCGTGACCGTGCCCGGCACTCTGACCACCGTCGGCGGCGGGATGTTTGCCAATAATACAAAGCTGAAAGAAGTGACGCTCTCCGAGGGCGTTACCATAATTGGAACGGGAGCATTTGCAAACTGTGAAGCGCTCTCGAAGATCACCCTGCCCAACTCTCTGCGGGAGATCGGGACAAGGGCGTTTGGATATACCAGCGTGGTTCCGATGGGCAGTCTGAAAAAAGTCCGGCTCCCGGCTGGCGTGACCAAGATCGGGGAACGCGCATTTGAATACAGCAACCTCGAGGAGATCTACATCCCGGCGGGTGTCACCGAACTGGACGGCTCCACCTTCTATGGCTGTGATTCTCTGAAGGCCATCTACTATGGCGGCGCAGAAGGCAGCCTGAAGATCGGAAGCACCTTCAGCGACAGCTGGAGCGGCAAAGTTAAGTACGGTGCCAGCGCCTCGGCTGTGAGCGTCAACAGCCTTTTCTGAATAGAATGATCGTATAGGAACGCCGCCGCGCCCGCCGGGTGCGATCCCAAAGCGGCGCCCGCCCGCCGGCGCACGG
>CAVDVT010000126.1:0-5157 GCA_963612415.1 bacterium
GATCAGATTGTTCTCGGTGTCAACCTTGACAACGGTCAGGTTCTGCACGGTGACGCGCACAAAGCCCATGTGACCGGGCAGGCGCTTGCCGGGGAACACGCGAGAGGGGTTGGAAATAGCGCCCATGGAACCTGCATGACGAGCAACAGGACCAGTGCCGTGGCTCTCACGCAGACGGTGCTGACCAAAGCGCTTGATAACGCCCTGGTAGCCCTTGCCCTTGGAAACGCCTGCAACGTCAACCTTGTCGCCAGCTGCGAAGACATCAGCCTTCAGCACGTCGCCAACGTTCATTGCGGAAACATCTTCCAGACGGAACTCGCGCAGGGTCTTCTTGGGGGCAACGTTTGCCTTCTTGAAGTGACCTGCAGCTGCCTTGTTGACCTTCTTGGCGGAAACCTCGCCGAAGCCCAGCTGGACAGCCTGGTAACCATCGCTCTCAACGGTCTTCTTCTGCACCACGGTGCAGGGACCAGCCTCGATGACAGTTACGGGGATAACCTTGCCGTTCTCATCGAACAGCTGGGTCATACCGACTTTCTTGCCGATAATGCCTTTAACCATTTTCTTTTCCTCCTGTAAAGGTTATTGGTTGGCGGCGCACGTCACCGCCAACATGACCCCTCGGGAAACGAGGGCATCGATTGATCTTCTCTTTTACAGCTTGATCTCGATGTCCACGCCAGCGGGGAGCTGGAGGCTCATCAGAGCCTCGACCGTCTTGTTGGACGGCTTCAGAATGTCGATCAGACGCTTATGAGTGCGGCTCTCGAACTGCTCGCGGCTATCCTTGTACTTGTGGGTAGCACGCAGAACGGTAACGATCTCACGATCGGTGGGCAGGGGGATGGGGCCGGACACGCGGGCACCAGTGTGCTTTGCGGTCTCCACGATCTTCTCTGCTGCGGCATCGATCAGCTGAGCATCATAGCTCTGCAGACGGATTCTGATTTTCTCTTTGACTGCCATTGCTTACGCCTCCTGAAAAAATTGATTTTGCCCTAGGCGAGCCGATAAATTGCTCTACACAGTTCCGGGTGTTCCTCGACTTGGCACTAGAAAAACCGGTGAACCGCCCAGCAGTTCTCCCGGAAACATCTATTAGCAAATCAAATCCGAACATTGGTTCCGCCCGTTTCGCGGGAGATCACTCTCCTGCCGAGGGAACGTATTCCATCGCTGTCAGTAATTCTTTCGCCCGGTTCTAAGATCGGACATACTCCGCGGAAATAACCCATCGCAGCTATTGCCGGATGACAACCTCCCGCATCAACGCATATCGCTGGCCTGCACGACTTGTATCGCACAAGCCTTTTGCAGCCGAGAGATATTTTATCACATCTGCGTGTATTTGGCAAGTGTTTTTTTGAAAAAATCGCAATTTTCTTTTTTATTTTGTCTGCACGGTCTTTGTTCGTGTTTTTTGTGCATTTTGTACAGAGCATTCTTCGCATTCACGTTGAAAACTCCCCCGGCACTTAGGATGGGCCGGGGGAGCGTGTTTTATTCCTTATTTCTTCTGTTTCAGCTGTTCTGCCAGCCCATCCCGGGGCGTGACGTAGACCGTGGTGTACACCTCATACAGCACCATACCGGGCTTTGCGCCGCTGGCTTTCCAGATATTCTTCACCTCGGTGGTATCCACGGCCACCTTGGCGCCGGTGCCAGCTTTATAGGTACTGGAATAGATGACCGCCAGCTCTGCAGCTTCCTGCCGGGTGGTATCCGGGATATCCTCGCCCCGGCTCATGACCACCACATGGCTGCCGGGCGCTTTCTGAACATGGAACCACAGGTCCTTGCCCCGGGCCGTGTGGAGGGTGAGCTTGTCGTTCTGGGCATTGTTGCGGCCCACCAGGATCTCAAAGCCATCGCTGGAGGTAAAGCGCAGGAAGTCGGCCGGTTTCTGCCGCTTGTCCCGCTGCTTGTAATACTTCAGATAGCCCTGACTCTTGAGTTCGGCGCGGATCTCGTTCAGCGCCGCCTCACCGGAGGCCGTCTCCACCTCATACAGCACCGTCTCGAGATAGGCGATCTCCTTTTCGCCCTCGGCCAGCAGATCCACCAGCATCCGGGCCGCTGTCTGCTTCTTCTTGTAATTCTTGAAGAAGTTCTGGGCATTCTGGCTGGGGGTGAACCGCAGATCCAGCGGGATGGTCACCTCTTTGCCCTCGTCATACCAGTTGGGCACCGTAATGCTTTTCATGCCCTTCTGGGCCAGATAGAGATTGGCGGAGAGCAGCTCGCCATACAGGCGGAGCTTTTCGCTCTTGCCGCTGGCGGCCAGTTCCTCCTGCCGGGCTGCCTGCTTGCGCACGGCGCGCTCGTACATATTGTGGACGGCCTTGTGCAGTTCCTTGCTCTTGGTGCGCAGGCGCTCGGCGCGGTCTTTCTCGGCATAGTAGCCTTCCAGCAGAGCATTGAAGGAGGGCCACTCCTTTATAATATAGGTATCGCCGTACTGCATGGGGCGGAAGAAGGTGAACTCCACCGGCTTTCCGTCCGGCGCGGTCACGCTGCAGGGGCAGCCGCCCTCTGCATGAAGCTCCTTCAGGGTGTCAATGGCCTCCATCAGCTTCCGCTTCTGTTCCCCGGTCAGCTCATTGGCCAGCAAGTGTTCCCCATTGAAGGCGCGCCATGCCGCTTCCCGGCAGACCACCGGGCCCACACCGGCCACCGTCTTGTTCAGGGCATCGGCCACGGGCAGATCACGTTCGCAGGCCGCTGCCACGATGGAGGCCGAACTCACCTGCAGAAAATCCGGGCGGGCCGGTTTGGGGGGCACCGTGTAGGGCAGGCCCGGCAGCAGCTGCCGGACATCACTGTCCTCAAAGTCCACCCGCTTGAGAGCGTCGATGATCTTGCCGTTCTGCACCAGCACCAGATTGGAGTACCGGCCCATCAGCTCTGCGCAAAGGGTGTTGCGCACCAGGTCGCCCATCTCGTTGGTACACTGGAACTCAAAGTAAACGATGCGGTCGCCCGGCTCCATCCACACATCCAGCAGTTTGCCGCCTGTGAGATGCTTGCGCATCAGCATACAGAAGGAGGGCGGCGTCTCCGGGTTCTCAAAACTTTCCTCGGTCAGGCAGACCCGGGCCGAGCCGCTGCGGGCCGACAGCAGCAGTGCGTAGGTATCCGTGCGGGTGCGCAGGGTCAGCACCAGCTCGTCACGGGTCGGCTCAAACAATTTTGCGATCTTGGCATCGGTCAGGGTGCGTTTCAGCTCCCCAGCCGTCAGCGCCAGTGTCGCAGCATCCAATGCCATATGATATCACCTCATAGATAAGTAAACGGGTCCCGGTCCTCGGTGCTGACCAGCACCTCCAGCTCTGGGAACGCTGCCCGCAGCTTTTCAGCCACCGCAGCGGTCACCGGGAACTCGGTGGCATAGTGACCGGCCGCCACCAGCGACAGCCCCAGCCGGGCCGCATCGATGGCGTGGTGGTGACTGGCTTCCCCGGTCAGCAGGCAGTCTGCGCCCATGGCAAGGGCATCCTCGAACAGGCTGCCGCCTGCACCGCTGATGACTGCCAGCCGCCGCACGGTCTTGCCCGTATCCGCAAACTTGACCTGCACGGCAGGGCCGTCCTTGGGCAGGTTGCAGCGGGCGCCCAGCTCCACCTGTGCCTTATGGGCCAGCTCCGGCACTGCGATGGGGTCGATCTCCCCTACCCGGCCGCAGCCCTCGGCAAAGCTTTCCCAGTTCCGCATCCCGAAGATGCCCGCCAGCACCTCATTGACGCCGCCCTCGGCAGCGTCCAGATTGGTGTGCATGCAGATGGCCGAAATGCCCTTCTGCACCAGCCGGAACGGCACGTCCTGCACACCCAGCTTTTTCAGCGGGCTGAAGATGACCGGGTGATGGGAAACGATCAGCTCACAGCCCTTGGCCGCTGCTTCTGCCACCACCGCCGGAGTGATGTCCAGTGTGACCAGCACCCGGGAAACACTGCCGCCACAGTCCACCAGCAGGCCGGGGTTGTCCCAGCTCTCCGCAAGGGAAAGGGGGGCCATGCGCTGCAGCTCATTATAAATATCATTGGTTGTAGCCATAAAGCTGTACCTCCGATTTCAGCAGCCTCACCCTCTCCGTCATTGCTGCGCAATGCCACCTCTCCCGAAGGGAGAGGCAATCGCAATTGGCTCCCCCTTTGGGGGAGCTGGCGAGCGTCAGCGAGACTGAGAGGGCGAGCCGCCTAACAGGTTATCAATTTCTCTTGCCAGCTCCGTTCCATCCAGCACGCCCAGCCGGAAGCGCGGGAGCTTGGCCTTCTGCCATTCTGCGTAGCCTGTGCCCTCGGGCCACTCTGCCGTTCTGCCAAACAGGCATTCGGCAAAGGTGGGAGTATGCACCTGGCCGGTATACTCTGCCGCCATCACGGCGTACCAGCGGCCCGCCGCCTGCACAGGGCGGTCTGCCGCCAGTGCAAAGCCGTGTTCCCACAGCCAGCGCCGCAGTTCACTGTGGCGGGTCGCCGGCACCATGACCAGGCGCGGCCCGCCCACGGCAGACACCCACGGAGCCTTTTCGATGATCTCCCAGGTGGTCTGTGCCGAAACGCCCGCCAGCACAATGGTGCCCACTTCTCCCGCAGATAACACAGAAAGACCGTCGCCAAGCCGAAGCTCAGCGCGGTCTTCGCATCCTGCATGTTCCAGCGTCTGCTTTGCCTTTGCCAGCGGCCCGGGGCGCAGATCGGCCCCGATGACCTTGGGGTACCGGCCCGAAGCGGCCAACACCGCGGTCAGCTTGCCGTGGTCACAGCCAATGTCTGCCACCGGTTTTCCCGGCAGCACCAGCTCTGCGGCCGCAGTCAGGCGCGCATCCAGTGTGGGCAGCACTCAGGCCTTCTTGGAAGCCAAATGGGCGTTCAGCTTCTCGATCAGCTCATCGCAGTCCACGCCGTGGACCTCGCAGGCATCCTCAATGCTCTCGCCGCGGGATGCGGGGCAGCCCAGGCAGTGCATGCCGATCTCCATAAAGTAGGGTGCAGTGGTCTGGTCCATATCCAGAATATCGCCAATGATGGTCTCGCGGGTCACCTGCATGGTCTTTTTCTCCTCGTCTTTCTTGAGCATATTAAAAATATCAAACATGATGGGGATTCCTTTCTGTTTCGGGTAAAGTTGCGGCCAAACGCCGCTCTCTTATAC
>CAVDVT010000127.1:0-5150 GCA_963612415.1 bacterium
GGCAATTGATGGCGATACCGCACAGGTCGGCCCCCAGATCGCTGAGAAGCTGCATCTGCCCCAGGTCACCTATGTTGCTGATATCCAGAAGGATGGCAACACCCTTACCGTCAAGCGCATGCTGGAAGATGGCTACATGATGGTCAAGGTGCAGACTCCCTGCCTGCTGACCTGCATCAAGGAGCTGAACCAGCCCCGCTACATGAGCGTCAACGGCATCTTCACCTGCTACGACAAGCCCATGGAAGTGTTTGATTACAACGCTCTGAAGGACGATCCGCTGATCGAGGTGGACACCATTGGTCTGAAGGGTTCTCCGACGAACGTCTTCAAGTCCTTCACTCCTCCGCAGAAGGGCGCAGGCACCATGCTCAAGGGCGACGACGTGGCCGCTCAGCTGGCTGGCGTCCTGGCCAAGAAGCACCTGATCTGATGAAAGGAGCATAGGATTACAATGGCTGATTTTAACGAATACAAGGGCGTCTGGGTCTTCTGCGAGCAGCGCCAGGGCGCACTGATGTCCACTGATTTTGAGCTGGTCAGCGAGGCCCGCAAGCTGGCTGACGAGCTGGGCTGCGAGGTCACCGGCCTGCTGCTGGGCGACAACGTGGAAGGCATTGCCAAGGAGCTGGGCGGCTATGGTGCCGATAAGGTCATGGTCTGCGACAGCCCCCTGCTGAAGGATTACACCACCGACGCATACGCCAAGGTCGTGTGCGATATGGTCAACGAGTACAAGCCCGAAGTCCTGCTGATCGGTGCTACCAACATCGGCCGCGATCTGGGCCCCCGCTGCGCAGCTCGTCTGCACACCGGCCTGACCGCAGATGCTACCCATCTGGATATCGACACTGCAAAGTATGTTGAGTTCCTGAAGGAAAGCTCCACCATCGATCTGTCCAAGCAGAAGTTCGATTACGAGGACCGCAACCTGAAGATGACCCGTCCCGCTTTCGGCGGCCATCTGATGGCTACCATCATCTGCCCCCGCTTCCGTCCGCAGATGTCCACCGTCCGTCCCGGCGTTATGAAGAAGGCTCCCTTTGATCAGGCCAAGGCAGATGCCTGCCAGATCGTGAAGCCCGCTTTTGAGCTGACCGCTGCCGACATCAAGACCGAGGTCCTGAGCGTCGAGAAGGCTGCTGAGAAGCTGGTCGACCTGATCGGTGCCGATGTCATCGTTTCCGTGGGCCGCGGCATCAGCAAGGATGTCAACAAGGGCATCGAGCTGGCTGAGCAGCTGGCTGCAGCTCTGGGCGGCGGCGTTGTGGGTGCATCCCGTGCCGTTACCGATGCAGGCTGGATGACCGCTGACCACCAGGTTGGTCAGACCGGTAAGACTGTCCACCCCAAGATCTATGTTGCTCTGGGCATTTCCGGTGCCATCCAGCACACCGCAGGTATGCAGGATTCTGAGTGCATCATTGCCGTCAACAAGAACGAGGGCGCTCCCATCTTCGGCGTGGCCGACTACGGCATCGTGGGCGATCTGTTCAAGGTCGTTCCCGAGCTGATCAAGCAGATCGAGGCTGCAAAGGCTGCCCAGTAAGCACCTTTGTTCCCCGGAAAATAAGTTCCTGATTGTGAAAACCGCCGCACAGTGTAAAACGCTGTGCGGCGGTTTTTTGCGTGTGCAGGGCAGGGCGGAAACGGCGTTCTATCCCGGCTGGCGGCAGAATAGAATGACACCAAGAGCGGACAGGAAAGGAGCGTATCCCATGGAACTGAAGATCTTTCAGGATGCTTTGCCTGCAGCGGGGACAAACTGTACTCTCAAGGCAGAGCTGCCTTTGGAAACGGAGATCCTCATCTCCGATTACTTACCCCCTGTGTTCAAACTGGTCAAGTGCTTTGCAAAACCGGTGGTGCTGCAAAAGCGGCTGCAGCCCGGCAAACTGCAATTGGAAGGGTATCTGCGCTGCACCGTGTATTATCAGGGGGAAGATGGCGCCGGTCTGTGCCAGACCGAGCAGAAACTGCCCTTTACCCGGATGCTGGAACTGCCGGAGTTTGTGTTTTCGGCATGGGCCGTGCAGGTGGAGGGGCAGACCGAATACCTGAACTGCCGCAGCGTCACGCCCCGCCGCATCGAGGTGCGGGGAGCCTATGGGCTGGTGGTGTCGGTGCATACCCAGGTGCGCACCGATGTTATTACGGCCCTGTCGGATGGCGGCATCGAGCAGAAGCTGACCACCCTTTCCGGGGTGCGGCGGGCTGCCGTGCTGGAAAAGCTGATCACGGTGGAAGGGGAACTGGCCTTTCCCACACCGCCTGCCGCCATTCTGGACATCAGCGGGAACGCCGCTGTCCGGGAGCTGAAGATTTTGAACGGAAAAGCCGTGGCAAAGGGTGAGCTGGCCGTCCAGTGCGCCTGGCGGGCCGAAGGCGGCACCGCCCTGCAAAGCCAGAGCGCGGCCTTGAGCTTCCATCAGGTGCTGGATGTGGACGGCCTGAGTGAGGACTGCCGCTGTCTTTGTGTGGCAGAGCCCGTGGGCTTTACCGTAGCCGAAGGGGAGGGCGAGGATGTTCCGGCCCGGCTGACCGTCACCCTGATGCTCCAGCTCCGGGCATGGCGCCCTTACCAGCTGCAATGTGTTGCAGATGCCTTTTCCACCCGGTTCGGGACAGAGCAGACCCTTCAGAAACTGCCGACGGAGCAGCTGGCCTGCACATTGGATGAAACAACGGAACTGACAGGCTCCGGCCCGCTGCCGGATGCCGGAGCGAAGATCCTGGCCTGTTTTGCTTCCTTTGGCCCGGCTCTGCTGACGGTTCAGGAGGGCCGGTGGACATTGACCGGCCGCGTAACGGTAACAGCGTTTGGCGAAAACAGCCTTGCCGAGCTGGAAAGCTATGAAAAGGTGCTGGACCTGACCCTGCCGCTTCCGCTGGATGCTTCGCCGGAGGCCGAACTCTATCCGGAATGCTGGCTGAGTGCCGAAGATCTGCGCTGCACCTGTGCCGGCGGAACGCTGGAAGTGACCCTGACCGTCCGGGCCGAGGGTGCGGTGCTGCAGCGGCAGGAGACCGTCTGTGTAGGTACCATCGCACTCGGGGAGCCGCTGGCTCCGGCCGACCCGGAGATCAGCCTGCGCATCTACTATGCACAGGCGGGGGAGGAACTGTTTGCCATAGCCAAACGGTTCCATGTTTCGCCGGGGCAGATGCTGGCAGCCAATGAGCTGGAAGCGGGGACAGAAGCCGTTCCGCAGGCGCAGCGGCTTTTAGTGCCCGGTGCATGACGGCTTGACCGCAGATTTGTTTTTCAATGAAGGACAGATTTACGGTTGAAGTATGACTTATGAACGAAAAATGAACAAAAACTGATGCCGACCTCTCCCAAACAGGCAGCGGCTCTGCTATAATGATTCCTGTCGTTGTAAAAAACCTTTTGAAGTCAAAGGAGAAGGTTATGATTAAAAATATCGATTTGGAGAAGGGCGCATACGAGTTCAACGCAAAGATGCCCCTTCGCCAGGCCATTCCGCTGGGTCTGCAGCACGTGTTTGCCATGTTTGTAGGCAACCTGACCCCGCTGCTCATCATCACCAGCGCCTGCGGCCTTGCAGGCGGTGAGTTTGCTGACCTGCAGGTGAGCCTGCTGCAGAACGCCATGTTCGTGGCCGGTGTGGTCACGCTGGTGCAGCTGTTCTCCATTGGCCCTGTGGGCGGTCAGGTGCCTATCATCATGGGCACCAGTTCCGGCTTCCTGGGCGTGTTCAACAGTGTGGCCGCTTCCATGGGCGGCGGTGTGCTGGCCTACGGTGCCATTATGGGCGCATCCATTCTGGGCGGCCTGTTTGAAACAGTGCTGGGCTTCTTCCTCAAGCCCCTGCGCAAGTTCTTCCCCTCGGTGGTCACCGGCACGGTGGTGCTGTCCATCGGTCTGTCCCTGATCTCGGTGGGCATCAACTCCTTTGGCGGCGGCAATGCGGCTAAGGATTTTGGCTCCATGGAAAACCTGCTGCTGGCCGTGTTCGTGCTGGTGGTCATCCTGTTCTTCAAGCACTGGACCAAGGGCTTCCTGAGTTCTTCTTCCATCCTCATCGGCATTGTGGCCGGTTACATTGCAGCTTTTATCATGGGCTTTGTCCTGCCCACCACCGGCGTCACCGCTGACGGTGTGGAGTTCACCAAGGCATGGGTGCTGAACTGGGATAAGGTGGCACAGGCTAGCTGGTTCGCCATCCCCAAGCTGGTGCCGGTCAAGATCGTTTTTGATATGCGCGCCATCCTGCCCGTGCTGATCATGTTCATCGTCACGGCTGTGGAGACCGTGGGCGACATCTCCGGCGTGATGGAAGGCGGCATGGGCCGCGAAGCTACTGACAAGGAGCTGTCCGGCGGCGTCATCTGCGACGGTCTGGGTTCCTCCTTCGCTGCCTGCTTCGGCGTGCTGCCCAACACCTCTTTCAGCCAGAACGTGGGTCTGGTGGCCATGACCAAGGTGGTCAACCGCGGCGCACTGGCCACTGGTGCCGTCTTCCTGATCCTCTGCGGTCTGATCCCCAAGCTGGGCGCTCTGGTGTCCATTATGCCTCAGGCCGTTCTGGGCGGCGCTGCCGTTATGATGTTCTCCTCCATCGTGGTGTCCGGCATCCAGCTCATCACCAAGGAGAAGATGACGCCCCGCACCCTGACCATCGTTTCGGTGGCACTGGGCGTAGGCTATGGCATGGGCGCCAACTCCAGCATTCTGGCCCAGACCCCGCAGCTGTTCCAGCTGATCTGCGGCGAGAGCGGCATCGTGCCCGCAGCCTTTGTGGCCATTGTGTTAAATGTGCTGCTGCCCAAGGACGATCAGGCGGAGTAATTCCTCCGGTGTGTCCACATCCAGCAGCTCCTCGCGGGCTGCGGCGTAAACCAGTCTGACTGCCTCCGGGTGAGTCCGGAGGATCACACTGCCGCCTTTGCCTTCGGGCAGGGTGCGCAGGGCGGAAAAATATCCGCTTCCAAACAGAACGGGACTTCCGACAAGGGGTGCCGGGTCATCTTTGGCCCGGTACCCCAGCCGGAAGATCACCCGCTCTGTTTCTTTTTGTGTCCGGGAAAATGCACGGATCATTTCGTTCAGTGTTTCCTGGCGCAGCAGGGGCTGGTCTCCAGGCAGAAAGATGCAGCCCGCCAGATCCGGCCGGACGGCAAGCAGA
>CAVDVT010000128.1:0-5145 GCA_963612415.1 bacterium
GAGCGAGAAGGCACTGGAAAACTGGACGGAGAAGGACAACGTGCTGCTTCTGGACAAGAACGGCAGCTGCAAGGTGCCCACGGGCACCAGCGGAGATGCCCGCTATGGCCTGCTGGTGTTCGAGCCGGAGGAAGCTTCCAAGGGCGAATGGACAAAGGCGGAACTGACCATCAGCTATGGCGGAAGCTCTACCACCTTTATCATCCCCAGAGACGGCGACGTCAAGAAAAAGTAATGATCCTTCTGCCCGGCTGTGCGCCCCCGCATGGCCGGGTTTTTGTCTGGTGAAAAAACAACGCTTGACAGGCTGGGGGAATATGGTAATATGGGGATAAGATCATGAAGACAAAAAGACAGGAGGAAATTCAGATGAGCAAAGCATTTTCCCGCCGTGATTTTATGAAGGCCACTGCCGCTGCGGTTCTGGCTGTGTCCGTTTCCGGTTCTCTGACCGGCTGTGGTGGTGATGCAGTTGAACTGACCCGGACTACGCTGGGCGAGTTTGACGTGGCAGTTGCAGCTGGTAATATCCGCAATGATTTTAATGTGGATACGAAAGAGACGACATATACCCATGTTCCGAAGGTATATATCAAGTACAATGGAAAGAGTACCCTCGCAATTGACAATTTCAGCGAAGTCTTTTCTGCAAAGATCGGAGATACCGAGCTGAAGCTGAAGAATGGCAGCTCAAGCGTCAACAGCTCGAAGCTTCTGATGGGTTATTCGATGACATACGTACCCGAGTTTAGTGCTTCGGAAGAAGTAGAAGATACCTTTAAGAAGGGAACTCCCTTCAAGATGTATGTGACGCTGCAGAGCAAAACGGCAGAATTTACGATGACCAATGATGGCAAAGTGACCGTGAAGCCTGTTGAGAAAAAGTCCTGAGCGGACTGTGAAAAGAGGATGACATGATGGAACTGAACATGAATCGGCGTACTTTCCTGAAAACAGCGGGTGCGGCCTCGCTGGCGGTTGCGGCATCCAGCCTGCTGGGCGGATGCAGCGGCGGTGAGCTGGTGGAGACCGGCACCGGCCTGAACAACACGATCGACCTGCGCGGCGTCCAGATGACAGTGCGCTCGCTGGCCTACGTGAACTATTCCAACGGCGGTTTCTATATGCTGCCGGAGATCCAGATCCGGAACGAGACCGCTGCCGGTATCCCGGTCAAGCCCACCGGCGGCAGTTTCAAGCTGCTGGTGAACGGCACCAATGAGCTGACCATCGATGCGGATACCATGGCCATTCTGGACAAGAACCGTGACCTGACCGCCATGAAGTCCCGCACCCTGAGCCGCGGCCAGTCGGAGCGCGGCTACCTGTGTGCCAAGGGCAGCGGTGTGTCCAAGTTCAACTATGTGCAGATCATCTACTACCCGAACCCCAGCGACGCCAAGACCTACCTGAGCTGCAGAGTCTACGCACGGGATGCTTCCCCGATGCTGGGCATCTGAGCCAGAAAAACGTGAATTGACCCCGCCCGGGGCGCGCAGCTGCGCGCCCCGGGCTTTTTTGCACCCGGATTTTACAAACGGGCAAAAACCTGCCCTTATATTTTACGGCGATTTTTCCCGTTTGTGGTCGCGCTCTGTCTGCGTCTGGGATACAATAAGGCCGTACCCAGGAAAAACACGAAAAAAACAACATACCGGGAATGGAAAAGCCCGGATTCAGGAGGAACATCCTATGAAAAAGATCACTCGTCGTTCGTTTCTTGCCGTTTGTGGTGCCGCAGCAGCTGCTGCCGCTCTGACCGCCTGCGGCGGTTCCGCTTCTTCCACGGCTGCATCTTCTGCTGCCGCAAGCTCCACTGCATCTTCCGTCGCTGAGGCTTCCGGTGCCCTGTCCGGCAACGTTGCCACCGGCGGTTCTACCTCGATGAAGAACGTCATCGCTGCCCTGACCGAAGGCTTTGCTGAAGTGGAGCCGGGCGTTACCGTCAGCTATGATCCCACCGGTTCCGGCGCCGGCATCACCGGTGCTACCGATAAGACCCTGGACATCGGCCTGTCCTCCCGCGCCCTGAAGGACGAGGAGAAGAACGATGTGGACGGCACCGTGATCGCACTGGACGGCATTGCCATCATCGTCAACAAGGACAGCAAGGTCGCTGACCTGACCGTGGACCAGCTCAAGCAGATGTTCACCGGCGAGATCACCAACTGGTCTGATGTCGGCGGCGACGACGGCGAGATCGTTCTGGTGGGCCGCGAGGCCGGTTCCGGCACCCGCGATGGCTTTGAGAGCATCGTGGATGTGAAGGACAGCTGCAAGTACGCACAGGAGCTGACCGCTACTGGTGCTGTCATCAGCGCTGTGGAGGCCAACCCTCTGGCCATTGGCTACGCTTCCCTGTCTGCCGTGGGCGACACCGTGAAGATGGTCACCGTGGGCGGCGTGGAGTGCAGCGAGGAGACCGTGAAGGACGGCAGCTATGAGGTCCAGCGTCCCTTCGTGTTCGTCACCAACAAGTCCGCCACTCTGTCTGAGCAGGCACAGGCCTTCTTCGACTTTGCTACCAGCACCGATGCGGCTGAACTCATCCGCACCGCCGGTGCCGTTCCTGTGAACGAGTAAACAAACCGTTGAAATAAGCAGCAGGTCTGGCGGAGAAACTCTCTGCCGGACCTCTGTTGGGTTTATGCAATGAACAAAAAGACTCTTTCGCTTCCCCGCACCCCGGCCGAGTGGCTGGAAGCTGTGATGAATTTCATCTTCTTCCTCTGTGGCATCCTGGCCGTTGGCTGTGTGCTGCTGATCTCGGTGTACATGGTGATCTCGGGTGTGCCTGCCATCCAGAAGATCGGGCCCATCAAGTTCCTGTTCGGCACCCAGTGGGCTTCCACGGCAGCCGACCCCAAGTTCGGTATCCTGCCCTTCATCCTGTCCAGTGTCTACGGCACGCTGGGTGCAGCGGTCATCGGTGTGCCCATCGGCCTGCTGACGGCGGTGTTCCTCTCCAAGGCCGCAGGGCCCCGGGTGCGCACCGTGGTGGTCACCGCCATTGAGCTGCTGAGCGGCATCCCCAGCGTGGTGTTCGGCCTGCTGGGCATGCAGGTGCTGGTGCCCGCCGTGGCAAAGACCTTTGGCAAGGCTTCCGGCGCCTGCCTGCTCAGCGCCATTGTGGTGCTGGCCATCATGATCCTGCCCAGCATCGTCTCGGTGTCGGTCACGGCCCTCAACGCTGTGCCGCCGGAATACGAGCAGGGCAGCCTGGCGCTGGGCGCCACTGATACGGAGACCTGGTTCAAGGTCAGCGTTCCGGCCGCAAAAAGCGGCATTGCCGCCGGCATCGTGCTGGGCATCGGCCGCGCCATCGGCGAGGCCATGGCCGTGATGATGGTGGCCGGCAACAGCCCCAACATGCCGGACAGCCTGTTCCGCAGCGTCACCTTCCTGACCACGGCCATTGCCAAGGAGATGAGCTACGCCAGCGGCCTGCAGCGTCAGGCACTGTTCAGCATTGCGCTGGTGCTGTTCGCTTTCATCATGGGCATCAACATCCTGCTGAACGTTCTGCTGAAGGGAGGCCACCGCGATGAATGATACCATGAGCAGCTCCCGCCGCCTCTGGAACCGGGTGATGACCCTGCTGGTCTGGGCGGCAGCTGTGCTGGTCATTGTGCTGGTGGCAGGCATCATCGGCATGGTGCTGGTGCGGGGCATCCCCCACATCAGCTGGAAGTTCCTTTCCACCACCGCCAGCGTGCTGAAAGGCACCGACGGCATCCTGCCCGCCATCCTGAACACCCTGTACGTGATCCTGCTGACCCTGCTCATCGTTCTGCCGCTGGGCGTGGGCGCAGCCGTCTATCTGACGGAGTACGCCCAGAACCGCCGGGTCATTGCGGTGATCGAGTTCACCAACGAGACGCTGGCAGGCATCCCCAGCATCATCTATGGTCTGGTGGGCATGCTGGTGTTCAGCCAGGCGCTGGGCTTCCAGACCTGCCTGCTCTCGGGCAGCCTGACGCTGGTCATCATGAACCTGCCCACCATCATCCGCACCACCCAGGAATCGCTGAAAACGGTGCCGCAGGGCTACCGGGAAGGTGCGCTGGGTCTGGGTGCAGGCAAGTGGCACATCATCCGCACCATCGTGCTGCCCTGCAGCATCGATGGCATCGTCACCGGCTGCATCCTTGCTGTGGGCCGTATCGTGGGCGAAAGCGCTGCCCTGCTGTTCACCGCAGGTGCCGCCGAGGTCATCGCCAAGGGTGTGGTCAAGGCCTACACCTCCAACGGTGCTACCCTGTCGGTGCTGCTCTACCTCCGCGCCTTTGAGGACGGCGACTTTGCTTCCGCCTGGGGCATTGGTGCGGTGCTGCTGGTGCTGGTGCTGGTCATCAATCTGGCAGCGCGTGTGGCAAAAACGAAACTGAAACAGAAGCAGTAAGAGGCTTTTATTATGACTGAAACGACCCCGATCATTACCGCCAAAAACCTGAACCTCTGGTATGGGGATTTCAAGGCGCTGAAAAATATCTCGCTGGATATGGGCGAACGGGAGATCACGGCCCTGATCGGCCCTTCCGGCTGCGGCAAGTCCACCTTCCTGAAGACTCTGAACCGGATGAACGATCTGGTGCCCGGTGTCCGCATTGAAGGCGATGTCCGCCTGAAAGGACAGGACATCTTTGCCCGGGAGATGCAGCCTACCGAGCTGCGCCGCCGGGTGGGCATGGTGTTCCAGAAGGCCAACCCCTTCCCCATGAGCATTTACGATAACATCACCTACGGCCCCAAGCTCCACGGTGTGCGCAATAAGGCTGAACTGGACGAGCTGGTGGAAAGCTCCCTGAAGGGGGCCGCCCTCTGGAACGAGGTGAAAGACCGTCTGAAAAAGAGCGCACTGGGCCTTTCGGGCGGCCAGCAGCAGCGCCTGTGCATTGCCCGCGCTCTGGCCGTCAAGCCCGAGGTGCTGCTGATGGACGAGCCCACCAGCGCCCTGGACCCCGGCTCCACCATGAAGGTGGAGGAGCTGATGAGCGAGCTGAAGCAGAACTACACCGTAGTCATCGTCACCCACAATATGCAGCAGGCTGCCCGTATCAGCGACCGCACCGCCTTCTTCCTGCTGGGTGAGCTGGTGGAAGTGGGCCCCACGGCGCAGATCTTCAGCGCCCCGCAGGACAAGCG
>CAVDVT010000129.1:0-5125 GCA_963612415.1 bacterium
GGATTGGCCAGTTCCAGCGTCTCCGCCGGGACGACCGAGGCGATGGTCTGGTTCTTTTTCAGGGTCACAACCGCCACGCCCTGACTGTCGCGGGTGGTTTTGGCCGCGATCTGGCTGGTGTGGACCAGCAGCATCCGGCTGGCGCTGGTGCGGATGGCCAGCTCCGTGTCCTCGGGCAGGAACAGCAGCTTTGCCAGCGGCTCCTTGTCGCAGTAGGCTTTGAGCAGCTTGCGGCGGTTCTGCTTGGTGGCGTAGGAAGCCAGCGGGATCTTGGCGCACTTGCCGCCCGCAAAGAAGAACAGCACATAGCCGCTGTAATCGCCGGTAATGACCATGGCAAGGATGTTCTCGCCCTCATCCATGCCAAGGCGGCCCGGCAGGAAGATGCCCATCTGAGCCACCTTGCCGTCTTCCAGCTCTGCCAGACGCACCTTGTACACCTGCTGTTTGTCGGTAAAGAACAGGGCTTCCACATTGTTCCGGGTCTCCACCTGCTGGATGATCTCGTCGCCTTCCTTCAGCTTGTGGGCACCGGCGGTGCGCAGGCTCTGGGGCGGGATCTTTTTCAGGTAACCCTCGCGGGTAAAGAAGACGGTGACCGGGTAATCGGGCACTGCTTCTTCCTCCGCTCCGTTTTCTTCCTCGGGCAGGTCATACAGGATCTCGCTGCGGCGGGGCTTGCCGTACTTTTTGGCCACATCGTTCAGCTCACTGATGATGATCTTCCGGATGCGGGCAGGCTTTGCCAGAATATCGTTCAGGTCGGCAATATCCTTTTCCAGCTGCTCGATCTCACCTGTCCGCTTGAGGATGTACTCGCGGTTCAGGTGGCGCAGCTTGATCTCGGCCACATAGTCGGCCTGTACTTCATCGATGCCAAAGCCGATCATCAGGTTGGGCACCACTTCGGTCTCCTCCTCCGTGGTGCGGATGATGTGGATTGCTTTGTCGATGTCCAGCAGGATGGCGGCCAGACCCTTGAGCAGGTGGAGCCGCTTTTCCTTGCCGTGGAGGTCATAGTAGGTGCGGCGGCGGACACACTCCATGCGGAAGGCTGTCCACTCCTGCAAAATTTCCCGCACGCCCATCACGCGGGGCTGGCCGGACACCAGCACATTGAAGTTGCAGCTGAAGCTGTCTTCCAGCGGGGTGGTCTTGAACAGCTTGGCCATCAGCTTTTCGGCATCCACGCCCCGCTTGAGATCCAGCGTGAGCTTGAGGCCGTTCAGGTCGGTCTCGTCACGCATGTCGCTGATCTCTTTGATCTTGCCCGCCTTGACCAGCTCCGCGATCTTGTCCATGATGGCTTCCACGGTGGTGGTGGGCGGGATCTGGGTGATCTCCAGCATATTCTCGCCGGGAACCACGTTGTATTTTGCACGGACTTTGATGCTGCCGCGGCCGTTCTCATAGACTTCCCGCATCTGGGCTTCGTCGTAAAGGATCTGGCCGCCGCCCACAAAGTCCGGGGCAGGCATGGTGGTGGAGATGTCGTGCTTGGGGTCCTTCATCAGGGCCACAGTGGTGGCGCACAGCTCCGCCAGATTGAAGGAGCAGATGTTGCAGGCCATGCCCACAGCAATGCCCAGCGTGTTGTTGGCCAGAATGGTGGGGAAGGTCACGGGCAGCAGGGTGGGCTCGGTGGTGGTACCGTCGTAGTTGGGCACAAAATCCACGGTCTCCTTGTCGATGTCCCGGAACAGCTCCTCACAGACGCCTTCCAGCTTTGCCTCGGTATAACGGGCGGCAGCGCAGGACATATCGCGGCTGTACGCCTTGCCAAAGTTGCCCTTGCTGTCCACAAAGGGCACCAGCAGGCTCTCGTTGCCGCGGCCCATGCGCACCATGGTGTCGTAGATGGCGGCATCGCCGTGGGGGTTCAGGTGCATGGTGCTGCCCACGATGTTGGCCGACTTGGTGCGGGCACCCTTGAGCAGGCCCATGCCGTACATGGTATACAGCAGCTTGCGGTGAGCAGGCTTGAAGCCGTCGATCTCGGGCAGGGCGCGGGAGACGATGACGCTCATTGCATAGGGCATATAGTTGGTTTCCAGGGTGCGGGTGATGGGGTCTTCCAGCACACTGCCCGCATTCAGGATCTCAACGCCGTCGCCCAGCTGCGGGCGCACCGGCTTTGCAGTTTTTTTGCTTGATTTTTTTGCCATTGTTTATCCTCTATCTTAACAGCAGCATTCTCACAAGGGTTGGCGAATGTTCCCTAAGCAAGTGTCCGCCGGGGTGGGACCCTGCTGCCGCAGGCAGTAGGGCGGGCGATGGAATGGCCCGAATCACTTGCGTGGGAATATCCGACGGCCCGTTTCAGGAAACATCCAGATCATCCAGATACTCTGCGCCGTGTTCCGCGATATGCTCCTTGCGGCCGGCCAGATTGTCGCCCAGCAGCAGGTCGAACACCCGGGCAGTCTCCTCCACATCGGTGGGCAGCACCTTGATCAGGCGGCGGCTCTCCGGGTTCATGGTGGTCAGCCACATCATCTCGGGGTCGTTCTCGCCCAGACCTTTGGAGCGCTGGATGGTGTACTTTTTGTCCCCGATCTCTTTCAGGAAGGCCGCCTTTTCCGGCTCGGTGTAGGCAAAGTAGGTGTGGTCTTTGGTGGTGATCTCATACAGCGGCGACTCCGCAATGTAGACATAGCCCTCGTTGATCAGGGTGGGGGTCAGCCGGTAGAGCATGGTCAGCACCAGGGTACGGATCTGGTAGCCGTCCACATCGGCATCGGTACAGATGACGATCTTGTTGTAGCGCAGGTTGTCCAGATTGAAGGTGGCAAGCTCCTTGTTGTGCTTGCCGCCCAGTTCCACGCCGCAGCCCATGACCTTGACCAGATCCACGATGATGTCCGATTTGAAAATGCGGGCATAATCGGCCTTGAGGCAGTTCAGGATCTTGCCGCGGATGGGCATGATGGCCTGATATTCACTGTCGCGGCTCTGCTTGACCGCGCCCATAGCAGAATCGCCCTCCACGATGTACAGCTCGCGGCGGGAGGCGTCCTTGGTGCGGCAGTCCACAAACTTCTGCACCCGGTTGGCCAGATCGATCTGGGTGGAAAGGGTCTTTTTGATGCTCTGGCGAGTCTTCTCGGCGTGTTCGCGGCTCTGCTTGTTCACCAGGACCTGCTGGCAGATCTTCTGGGCTTCCTCAGGCTTTTCCAGGAAGTAGACTTCCAGATAGTGCTTGAGGAAATCGGTCATGGCCTGCGAAACGAATTTGTTGGTAATGGCCTTTTTGGTCTGGTTCTCGTAGCTGGTGCGGGTGGAGAAGCTGGAGGACACATACACCAGACAATCCTGCACGTCCTGGAAGCTGATGGCACTCTCGCCTTTTTTGTAGAGGTTCTTGTCCTTCAGGTACTTGTTGATCTGGTAGACAAAGGCCGTGCGCACCGCGTGTTCGGGGCTGCCGCCATGTTCCAGCCAGGAGGAGTTGTGGTAATACTCCAGCAGCTGGACTTTATTGGAAAAGCAGAAGGCGGCGCTCATCCGCACCTTGTAGTCCGGCTGATCCTCGCGGTCGCGGCCGGTGGCCTCGCTGTCGCAGCTGAACACAGGGGTCAGGGTGTCCTCTCCGGCCACCTCGGACACATAGTCCGCGATGCCGTTCTGGTAGCACCAGCTCTCTTTCCAGGCCTTGCCGGTGGCAGGGTCTTTTTCCTTTTCGTCGGTAAAATTCAGGGTCAGGCCCGCATTGACCACGGCCTGACGGCGCAGCACATCCTTGTAATAGCTGCCGGGCACCTCGATGTCGGTAAACACCTCATCGTCCGGCTTCCAGTGGATGATGCTGCCGGTGCGGCGGCCCTTATAGGGCTCTTTCTGCAAGCCCCCCACATTTTCGCCCTTTTTGAAGTCCAGATGATAGTGGAAGCCGTCGCGGTAGATGTCGGCGGTCATCCAGGCCGACGCATACTGGGTGGCGCACAGGCCCAGACCGTTCAGGCCCAGGCTGAACTCGTAGTTGTCCTCGCCTTCCCCGTACTTGCCGCCTGCATACATCTCGCAGAACAGCAGCTCCCAGTTGTAGCGGCCCTCGCCGTTGTTCCAGTCCACGGGCATGCCGCGGCCAAAATCCTCCACGATCACACTGCCATCCTTGCAGCGGGTCACATTGATGGTATCGCCGTGGCCGTCGCGGGCCTCATCGATGGAGTTGGACACGATCTCAAAGATCGAGTGGGCACAGCCCTCCACACCATCGGAGCCAAAGATGACGGCCGGGCGCTTGCGCACACGGTCGGCACCTTTCAGCGAAGTAATGCTCTCGTTGCCATATTCCTGTTTTCTTGCCATGCTGATCCTCCCGGCCCGTATCCGCGCGGAGACGCCGCGCGCAGGCCGCCTGTTTGCTCAAAGGCTGCTTTCTCTTTCTCTCTTATAAGGTATAGCACCTATGAAAAAGGCCGAAAGTGCCCGTATTCTTCTGTTGTATTAAACCATAGGTTGTTATGCTTGTCAAATCCCCGGGGCCGAATTCCGCCCCGCCAGCCCCCATGAAAAAGTCATTCTTATTTTGTGCGCAGGAACGTTTGAAATGAAAAAAGTTTCAGTTTTTTTCAAAAAATTTGAATTTACCCCTTTACAAAATCGAAATTTCAGGTATAATAATCATCGTCCGGTGCGCCTCTGTAGCTCAGTCGGTAGAGCAGGGGACTGAAAATCCCCGTGTCATTGGTTCGATTCCGATCGGAGGCACCACCTTTCAGAAGAACATGAATTACTCCTGTTCTTCTGACTATGCGGCCGTAGCTCATCTGGTAGAGCGCCACCTTGCCAAGGTGGAGGTAGCGAGTTCGAGCCTCGTCGGCCGCTCCATAACGGAGCGGAAACATTCGCTCCGGATATGGCCCGGTAGCTCAGTTGGTTAGAGCACCAGCCTGTCACGCTGGGGGTCGTCGGTTCGAGCCCGATCCGGGTCGCTTCTGCTTTGATGCAAATCAAAGCGGATATGCCTCTGTAGCTCAGTCGGTAGAGCAGGGGACTGAAAATCCCCGTGTCATTGGTTCGATTCCGATCGGAGGCACCAAAATGATGCAGAGTGATCTGCATCTGATATGCGGCCGTAGCTCATCTGGTAGAGCGCCACCTTGCCAAGGTGGAGGTAGCG
>CAVDVT010000130.1:0-5120 GCA_963612415.1 bacterium
GTCTACAAGGGCAGCAGCACAAACCAGCAGAGCCGCCCCGGCGACAGCCTGATCGGCAGAACGCTGGACGGCTTGTATACCGTGCGGGAACTCATCGGCGTGGGCGGCATGGCCAATGTCTACAAGGCTGTGGTAGGCCCGGGCGGCCCGGTGCCGGAGGGCACCGTGGTAGCCGTCAAGGTGCTGCGGCAGGAGCTGATGCACGACCCGGACCTTGTCCGCCGGTTCAAAAATGAGTCCAAGGCCATCTCGTTGCTCAACCACCCCAACATCGTCAAGGTGTATGATGTTTCGGTGAGCGAGAACCTGCAGTATATCGTAATGGAATATGTGGACGGCATGACGCTGCGGGAGTACCTGAACGAGCGAGGCGGCAAGCTGACCAGCCGGGAGACGGTCCACTTCATCTCCCAGATCCTCAAGGCGCTGGATCATGCCCACCGCAACGGTGTGGTCCACCGGGACATCAAGCCCCAGAACATCATGCTGCTGGACAACGGCCAGCTGCGGATGATGGATTTTGGCATTGCCCGCATCTCCCGGGCCGAGAACCAGCTCTCCGGCGGCAAGGCCATGGGCAGTGTCCACTATATCAGCCCGGAACAGGCCAAGGGTGACGAAACGGATTTTACCAGCGACCTGTACTCCGTGGGCGTGATGATGTACGAGATGCTCTCGGGTCATCTGCCCTTTGATGCCGACGATGTGGTGGAGGTGGCTATCAAGCAGATCTCGGACAAGCCCAAGAGCCTGCAGCAGCTGGCCCCCGGGGTACCCCGCGGTCTTGTGGAGATCACCGAGCGGGCCATGGCCAAGCGGCCGGAAAACCGCTATGCCAGCGCCGCCGAGATGCTGGAAGCCCTGAACGCCTACGTGGAAAACCCGGCCATCGTCTTTAATTACACCTATCTTCCCGATGAAATCCCCGAAAAGGTGGTGGAACCTCCTATGAGTATCAAAAAAGAACCCCGCGCAGAGCGCAGCAATGCCCCGGCAAAGGGCAGAAAAAAGAAGAAGCGCTCCGTGTTCCTGCCGGTGCTGTTTGGCATCACGGTGGCCTTTGCGCTGGCCTGTGCGGCCCTGTGCTGGACCATCCTGAACGATTCCAGCACCCTGATGAGCGAGAAAGCCGACGTTGTGCTGGCGGATTACAGCGGCATGACCCAGGACGAGGTAAATGCCTCCCAGCAGGTGGCTTCCGGCCAGATCGTGGTCAACTGGGAGCAGGCATACAGCAACGATTATGCGGCGGGCTATGTCTACAAGCAGTCGCCGGTGGCAGGCCGCACTGTGCGCGAAGGTCAGAGCGTGACCCTGACCGTCAGTCTGGGCATCCAGTACGTCACTGTGCCAGATGTGTCCAACTATGTGCAGGCCGACGGTGAGCAGCAGCTCAAGAACCTGGGCGTCTCGGTGCTGATCACCCAGGCGGTGGACGCCAATGTGGCTGCCGGTTCCATCATCCGCACCGACCCGGCGGCGGGCAGTCAGGTGGCGGCAGGCTCCACGGTGGTGGTCTATGTCAGCCGTCCGCAGGTGAACACCACCGCCAAGGTGCCCTCGCTGACCGGCCTTTCCAGCGTGGACGATGCCCGTTCCGTGCTGGTGCAGAACAAGCTGGGTCTGGGCAGCACCACCGAGCAGTACAGCGACCAGCCCGCGGGCACCATCATTGGTCAGAACCCGGCGGCAGGCTCCACCGTCAAGGTGAACAGCCGCGTCAGCGTGACCGTGAGTGCCGGCCCGGAGCCGGTGCCGGAGACCCCGGCGGAGGAGCCCGGCAGTTCTTCCGGCGACTGGTGGAGCGGCCTGTTTGGCAGTTCTTCCAGTGAGACCACCGGCGGCGGAGATTCTTCCAGCAGTGAGGGCTCGCCCCTGACCGACTGGTGGACCTCGCTGCTGTCCTGAGGGAGGAACGGATGAAAGGCTATATCGTAAAAGGCATTGGCGGGTTCTACTACGTCAAAACCGACGAGGGCGTGATCGAGTGCAAACCCCGGGGCATCTTCCGCAAACAGAAGATCACCCCTGTGGCAGGCGACGAAGTGACGCTGGAGACCGAGAACGGCGCAGCCGTCATTGCGGAGATCGCACCCCGCAAAAACGTTTTCGTCCGCCCGCCGGTGGCCAACCTGGATGTGCTGTTCCTGGTGGCCAGCACCACCCAGCCCACCCCCAGCACACTGGTGCTGGACAAGCTCTCGGCCATTGCGGTGGACAAGGGCGTGCAGCCCATCATCGTCTGCACCAAGGCCGACCTGGGCGAGGTGGAGTTCCTGCGCAAAGCGTATGAAAGATCGACCCTGCCCTTCATTGCCATCCGTTACGACAGCGGGGAAGGGCTGGACGAGGTAAAACAGTGGATCAGCGGGCGGCTCTGCGCGTTCTGCGGCAACTCCGGCGTGGGCAAATCAACGCTGCTCAACGCTCTGCTGCCTCAGGCGGAGCGGGAGACCAGTGCCATCAGCCAGAAGCTGGGGCGCGGCCGCCACACCACCCGCGAAGTGACCATCTTTGAAGCCTTTGGGGGCCGCATTGCAGATACCCCCGGCTTTGCCAGTCTGGAAGCCAACCGGGCCGGGTTCATTCCAAAAGAAAATCTGGAACATGCCTTCCCGGAGTTTGGCCCCTATCTGGGACAGTGCCAGTTTACCGGCTGCTCCCACCGCGCCGAAAAGGGCTGCGCCGTCCGTGCGGCTCTGGCTGAGGGAAAGCTTTCTCAGACCCGGTACGACAGCTACTGCGCCATGTATGAGGAAGTCAAGGATGTCAAGGACTGGCAGAGGAGGGGGATGTAATGTCACGCTGTGTGATCCTTTCCGCCTGCCCGGTCTCGCCGGAATTGAAGAAGCTGCTGCGGGCAGATGATTTCATCATTGCCTGCGATGCGGGCTACCGCAACTGTGCCCCGCTGGGCTGCAGGCCCGATATCATCGTGGGTGATTTTGACACCGCCCCCTGCCCGGAGCAGGAGGATGACGATATCATCATCCTGCCCCACGTCAAGGACGACACCGACACGGAATATGCGGCCAAACTGGCCGAGGAAAAGGGCTTTACAGAAGTCCTGCTGCTGGGTGCGCTGGGCGGCAAACGGCTCGAGCATACCCTTTCCAACCTCTGCACGGCCCTTGGGCTGGAACAGAGGGGCGTCCGTGCCACCATCCAGAACGAACGCAGCCGCATTACCTTTGTGCGCCCCGGTGAGACCCGCGTTTATCCCAAAGAGGAGTTCTTCTACTTCTCGGCCTTTCCCATGGAGGGCATTTCAGAGGGTGTGTGTGAACACGGCTCCTACTATGAGCTGGACGATGCCCAGCTGACGGTGGGCTACCCGCTGGGGGTCAGCAACGAATACGCGGCAGGCTCTGACCGCATCACCATCGCCACCCGCAAGGGCGCACTGGTGGTGGTGGAAACGGTGCCGGATACGCCGATCCTGACCGGAAGCAGCACTTGACCTGCACATTTTGCAGCCCGGCCGCTTATACTGTGGTATCACACAGCGAAAGGCGGGAACAAGATGCAGGTGGTCGTTATCCGAAGCCCGAAATGTCTGCGCGGGATCCTGCGCCGGTTGTTCGGCATCAAAAAAGAAGCATAACAAAAAACTCTCCCCGTACAGGAAGCCCTGTGCGGGGAGAGTTCTTATTTGTTCGGATTCAGTTTAGTAGGTGATGCCCTGAGCCATCATGGCGGTAGCGACCTTCAGGAAGCCGGCGCAGTTTGCACCGACCATCAGGTTGCCCTCAGAACCAGCGGCAACAGATGCGTCGTAGGAAGCGTGGAAGATGCCCTCCATGATGCCCTTCAGCTTGGCATCCACTTCCTCAAAGGTCCAGCTCAGACGCTCGGAGTTCTGGCTCATCTCCAGACCGGAGGTTGCCACGCCGCCTGCGTTGGAAGCCTTTGCGGGTCCGTACAGAACGCCGTTGGACAGGTAGACCTCGATGGCCTCGGGAGTGCTGGGCATGTTGGCACCCTCGCACACCACGGTGCAGCCGTTCTTCACCAGAGCCTCAGCGGACTCCTTGTTGATCTCGTTCTGGGTAGCGCAGGGCAGGGCGATGTCACAGGGGACAGTCCAGACCTTGCTGCAGTCAGCAACATAGGTTGCACCGGCGTGGGTCTCGGCGTACTCCTTGATACGGCCGCGGCGCACTTCCTTCAGATCCTTGACATAGGCCAGGTCGATGCCGTTGGGGTCGTAGACATAGCCGTTGGAGTCGGACATGGTGACGACCTTGGCGCCCAGCTGAGTGGCCTTCTCGCAGGCATAGATGGCAACGTTGCCGGAACCGGAGATGACCACGGTCTTGCCCTCAAAGCTGTCATTGCGCATGCACTTCAGAGCCTCGGCGGTGAAGTAGCACAGGCCGTAGCCGGTAGCCTCGGTACGGGCCAGAGAGCCGCCGAAGGTCAGGCCCTTGCCGGTGAGCATGCCGCCCTGGAAGCTGTTGGTCAGGCGCTTGTACTGGCCGAACATATAGCCGACCTCGCGGCCGCCGACACCGATATCACCGGCGGGGCAGTCCACGAACTGGCCGATGTGGCGGTACAGCTCGGTCATAAAGCTCTGGCAGAAGCGCATCACTTCCATGTCGCTCTTGCCATGGGGGTCAAAGTCAGAACCGCCCTTGCCGCCGCCCATGGGCAGGGTGGTCAGGCTGTTCTTGAAGATCTGCTCAAAGCCCAGGAACTTCAGGATGCCCTGGTTGACAGAGGGATGGAAGCGCAGGCCGCCCTTGTAGGGGCCAATGGCGCTGTTGAACTGGACGCGGTAGCCGCGGTTCACCTGGACCTTGCCCTGATCGTCGACCCAGGGCACACGGAAGGTGATGATGCGCTCAGGCTCGACCATACGCTCGATCAGGCCGGCCTTCTCGTATTCGGGGTGCTTTTCGACCACGGGCTGGATGCTCTCCAGGACCTCGCGGACAGCCTGCAGGAACTCAGGCTCATTGGCATTGCGCTGGGCAAGGCCGTCGTACACACGCTTCAGGTATTCATTCGTCAGCATAATAGAATGCTCCTTTTCCCATTTTCTCTATTTTAGAACCCCGGCGTCTCCGTCCGCCATCCCTCGATTTCCGCCGCACAAGCGGAACAACTGGCCGACA
>CAVDVT010000131.1:0-5110 GCA_963612415.1 bacterium
GACAGTTCCTTTGATGCGGTGCTCATTGCCAACGCGCTGCATGTGATGCCAGACCCAAAGCGGCGCTGCGGGAGATCCGGCGGGTGCTGCGGCCGGGCGGAATCCTGATTGCGCCGAACTTTGTGGAGCACAAAACGGGCATTGTCAGCCGGGTGTGGTCGGGCGTTTTGCAGCTGGCGGGTATCTCCTTTGCGCATCAGTGGTCGGAGGAAGAATACCTCGACTTTCTGCGCCGAAACGGCTGGCAGGTGAATTACCACAAGTTACTGCCGGCCAGAATCACTCTTGCCTATGTGGAGTGTACGGACAAGAAAAATTAAGATAGAAAAAGAGCAGATACAACACATTCAATGTGAAGTATCTGCGCTTTCATTTTTTATAGGACCCGAAGGAGAGTACCTTGCATCGGTCTGTAAAATCCGATATACTGAACGCAGAGAATGCAGGCCGATGAAAAAGGAGAGCATAGAATGGAACATCTTTATGAAAAGGCATTGGAAAGTGCAGAATACATCAAGGTGCACACGCAAAAGCGCCCGAAGATCGCGGTAGTGCTGGGCTCCGGTCTTGGGAATCTGACCGCAGACTTTACCGACACCGAAGAACTGTCCTACAAGGATATCCCCAACTTCCCGGTGTCCACAGTGGCAGGACACAAGGGTGCATTGCTGGCTGGTAAGCTGGGCGAAACAGAAGTCTACGCCATGGAAGGCCGCTTCCATTTCTATGAGGGCTACTCCATGAAGGAAGTCTGCTACCCGTTCTATGTGTTCAAGCTGCTGGGTGTGGAAAAGGTAGTGCTGACCAATGCCTGCGGCGGCATCAACCGGGAGTTCGCGCCGGGTACCCTGATGCTCATCACCGATTTTATCAACATGATGGGCACAAACCCTCTCATCGGCCCCAACGATGAGCGGTTCGGCCCCCGCTTCCCGGATATGACCGAACCGTACAGTCTGGAATTGCGGGACCTTGCCAAGAAAACTGCCGACGAACTGGGCATTGCCTACAAAGAGGGCGTCTACATGGGCTTTATGGGCCCTTGCTACGAGACCGCAGCCGAGATTCGCGCCTTTGCGGGTATGGGAGCCGATGCTGTGGGCATGAGCACCGTGCCGGAAACCATGGTCTGCAACTACATGGGCATGAAAGTGCTGGCCGTCAGCTGCATCACCAATATGGCAACTGGCATCCAGACGGTCAAGCACAGCCATGCCCGCGTGCTGGAAATTGCCAATCAGGCGGGCGACACCCTGTGCCGCTGGCTGGGTGCGGTGATTCAGAGAATGGAGTGAACGAAGATGGTTCTTTATTTTACAGGAACCGGCAACAGCCGTTATCTGGCGGAACGCATTGCGGATGCACTGAACATGCCGCGTTATGACCTGAACGCCTGCATCAAGGCAGGGGATACCACGCCGGTGCAGACTGGGCGGGATGTGGTGCTGGTAACGCCGACTTATGCATGGCGCATTCCACGCATCGTTTCGGAGTGGCTGCGCAAAACGGAGCTGACCAGGGCAGAACGCATCTGGTTTGTGATGGACTGCGGCGGCGAAATCGGCAATGCGGCAAAATACAACCGTCAGCTTGCGGAGCAGAAACATCTGCGCTATATGGGGACTGCGCAGGTCGTCATGCCGGAAAACTATATTGCCATGTTCAATGCACCGCAGGCTGAACAGGCGCGGAGTATCGTGCGAGAGGCGGAGCCGGAAATTCAGAATGCAATCACACGCATCAAAGCCGAGCAGGAGTTTTCAGCACCCCGAAACAACCTTTATGACCGCTTCATGAGCGGCCCGGTCAACCCGATTTTCTATCGGTTCTTTGTAAAAGCAGATACGTTTACGGCAAGCAATGCCTGCATCGGCTGCGGAAAATGCGTGAAAGAATGCCCGCTGAACAATATACATCTGGAACAAGGAAAACCGGTGTGGGGCAAAAACTGTACCCACTGCATGGCGTGTATCTGTTACTGCCCGAAGGAAGCCATCGAATACGGCAAAAAGAGCGTGGGAAAGCCGCGCTATCATTTTGAAGCACTGGGAATCCAGAGGGATAAATAAGAGTGCTGGATAAAAAGAGCATAGAAAAAGGTCCCGGAGAACTGCAGTCTTCTCCGGGACCTTTTACGCTGATTTATCCTTTACCACGTCAGCGAAAATTCCACGAGCTCCGGTGTTTCCGGCTTGCCAATCAGCGGCTCCTTTTTATCCAGTGCGGAAAGCTGTGCCATTTCCTCTGCAGTCAGTGCAAAGTCAAACAGCGCAAAGTTTTCGCGGATATGGATGGGCTGGGTGCTTCTGGGGATGACCGCGATGCCCTTCTGCGTCAGAAAACGGAGCAAAACTTGTGCCGGAGTCTTGCTGTATTTTTCTGCAAGGGCCAGCACAGCAGGCTCCTGATACATTTCATTGCGATTCCCCTGCCCCAGCGGTGCGTAGGCCATGTGTGCGACCTGCTTTTTGTCCATCCAGCCGCGTTCTGTTGCACGCTGGCAGTACAGGTTCGTTTCGATCTGGTTGACAGCGGGAATGATGTTGTTGTAGGCGATCAGGTCCAGCAGCTGGTCTGGCTCAAAGTTGGAAACGCCGATAGCACGGATTTTTCTGTCTACATACAGTTTTTCCAGACTGCGCCATGCTGCGTAGTAGTTCGCAAACGGCCAGTGCAGAAGCAGCAGGTCGATATAGTCCGTTTGCAGATTTGCAAGCGACTGCATCACCACCTGCTCTGCGTTCTCGTAGGATTTGAAATTTACCTTGGTCGCGAGAAATAGCTCTTTGCGGTCAATGCCGCTGGCCTTGATGCCTGCACCCACTTCTTTTTCATTGCCGTAGGCTTCGGCTGTATCGATCATCCGGCAGCCGCTTTCAATGGCTGCCGCAACTGCGTTCACGCAGGTCTGACCGCTGAGCATAAATGTTCCAAAGCCGACCAGCGGCATCTGTACGCCGTTGTTCAAAGTCAAGTATTCCATATTCAGTCCTCCGTTTCTGTGTTTACATAGGTGCGTTCGCTATGCTATAATCATTGTAACAAGTTCGAGTAACACGAAGTCAAGAGAAACTTTTGCGGAGGAAACCATGCGCTATACCATTAAGCAGATGGCAGAGATGTTCGATGTGACGGAGCACACCCTGCGGTTCTATACGGACAAGGGCCTGCTGCCCTGTGAGCGGGACAGCGGCAACCGCCGGGTGTTCACGGAAGAATCTGTGAACTGGATGCAGGGCATCAAATGCCTGAAAGGCTGCGGCGCGTCCCTTGAAGATATCCAGGAGTATTGCCGTCTGTGCCTGATGGAAGAATCCGAAGAAAACCTGCGGGCACGATATGCAATCATCTTAAAACAGCGGAACGAAGCGTATAAGCGCATTGAGGAAGCCAAGGCCACCGCAAAGTATATGGACGATAAGGTGGCGCATTACGAAGCCATCCTTGCCGGGCTTGCCCCGGACGATACCAACCCAAAGAACTGGACGGCGGAGAATCGGCCAAAGCATTGAACATGATAAGTTTGATTTGACAGATCACAAAGGAGAAAACGGGATGAAAATTCTTTCGTTTGGTTCCCTCAACTACGATTACACCTATGAGGTCGAGCACTTTCTCGCACCCAAGGAGACCCTTGCGGCCAAGTCCATGCAGCGGGGCTTCGGCGGGAAAGGCGCAAACCAGTCTATCGCCCTTGCACGGGCTGGACTGCCAGTGTACCATGCGGGCCGTGTCGGCGCAGATGGACAGCCGTTTGTGGACTACCTGAAACAGAACAGCATCCATACCGACTATCTGATAAAGGACGCTGCTGCTGTCACCGGCCACGCCATCATCGAGGTATGCCGCGGCGAAAACCGTATTATGATCTACGGTGGTGCAAATCAGGAGATCACCGCAGAGCAGATCGACCAGACTTTGGAAGCCTTTGCGCCCGGCGACTGGCTGGTACTGCAAAATGAGATCTCCAATCTGCCGTACCTGATGCAGGCTGCAAAGCAGAAGGGTCTTTCCATTTTCTTCAATGCCGCGCCCTACGATGCCGGCATCTTGACTTACTCGATGGAACTGGTGGATGTGCTCTGTGTCAACGAGGTGGAAGCCTGCGCCCTTGCCGGAGCCGAGACCTTTGAAGTGGACGCTGTTTTGAACCTGCTGCACGAAAAATACCCGCAGACCCGTCTGCTTTTGACAGCCGGGAGTGCGGGCAGCTATTATCTGGATGCAGAACAGAGACTGTTTGTCCCCTGCGAAAAGGTGCAGGCGTTGGATACCACCGCCGCCGGTGATACCTACAGCGGTTATTTTCTGGCGGGACTTTGCAGCGGCAGTTCGGTGGAGGACGCCATGCGGCTTGCCACCAAAGCAGCCGGAATTGCCGTGCAGCGCAAAGGTACGGCGGCATCCATCCCGGAGATCAAAGAGTTGAAATGAATGATTGAAATCCATCAATCAAAATTTGCGGAGAGGGAGCAGTCCTTACCTTCTCCAAGGCTCACTGCCCTCGTTGCAGATAGAAATTTGGCACAGCTTCATGGCAGAAAGTGCAGTATCGTGGGATTGGGGCGTCACGCAGGCGCAGCAGGCAGCGTCCACGGAAACATCGCTTTCCGGGAAGGTTGCTTTGCACAGGATGGCATTGGACAGCACGCAGATGCCGGTACATAAACCAACCAGTTCGATTTCCGGGGCATCGGTCCCAGCGGCGGTCTTGAGCTTTTCCATCAGCAGGGTGGAACCAAAGGTGGGCTTGCAGATAAAGTGGTCTGCAGGCACGTCCTTTAATGCCTCTGCCACCAGCGGATTCAAAGCGTGGCCCTCGCTGCCGGCGATGCAGTGGGCTACCGGGAGATGACGGCCCTCATTGGTTTCCAGATAGTTGTCCGGATGGGTATCCTGGGTGATAAAGATCTGTTCCGGGCGGTAGGTGCGGATCTTTTCCAACACCTTCGGCAGGATTGCTTCGGCTTCCTTCGTGCCCAGCGAGCCGGTGATAAAGTCGTTCTGCATATCCACAACGATCAAAAATTTCATACGGTAACCTCCCAAGCTGATGTGTCAAGACACCTTTTCTTTTAGTATAACGGCTGGGGCAAAAAAAGCAAGGGCC
>CAVDVT010000132.1:0-5097 GCA_963612415.1 bacterium
GTGCATATGGGTCTCGTGCAGGCCGGTGGCCACCCAGGTGTAAATGATCTCGGTGTCGTAGCCCACGGTGGGGTAAAACTCGCCCAGCGAGATGTATTTGTCGGCGGTCAGGCCGCATTCTTCTTCCAGCTCCCGCTTGGCGGCGGCAAAGGGGTCCTCCCCTTTTTCCAGCTTGCCGGCAGGCAGTTCCCACAGTTCCTGCTGCATGGCATAGCGGAACTGCCGCACCAGGCAGATGGTGCCGTCGGCAAAATAGGGCACGATGCAGGCCCCGCCGTGGTGATGCACCACCTCACGGGTGGCAGTCTTTCCGTTTTCCAGCAGGGCGGTGTCCTTGGTCAGGGTGACCACACGGCCCTCAAACAACACTTCACTGGTAAGCTGTTTTTCAAAATGTGCTGCGTCCATCGTATTTGCGTCCTTTCCAAGTGGGTTTGATCTCTGCTCCCAGTTTACGGCAACAAAGTGCCGCTTGTCAATTCAAAATTCAGGTTCTGTTAAGAAAAATACAGCAAAAAAGCCGTATTCTTAATAATCTGTCAGAATGAATGCAACCAAAAACACAAGCGTAAAAAAGCACCAAAAAAAATCTTGAATTTTTGTTGTGTTTTGCCAGTGGGTTTGCATTTACTTTAAGGGCGGAATTTGCTAATATAATATATGAGCAATAGTGCCTTTTGGGGTTCTCCGGCCCCAGCGGGGCGCGATTGCCCCGCGCAAAAGGTACCAAATTCTGAACAATGGAGGAAGAAAAATGCCTAGAGCAAAGCAAACCATGGATGGCAATACCGCTGCCGCTCATGTAGCATACGCCTACACGGACGTGGCTGCTATCTACCCCATTACCCCGTCTTCTCCGATGGCTGACTCTGTGGACCAGTGGTCTGCAGCCGGTCAGAAGAACATCTTCGGCAACCAGGTCAAGGTCGTCGAGATGGAGTCCGAGGCCGGCGCTGCCGGCGCAGTTCACGGCTCTCTGGGTGCAGGTGCTGTTACCACCACCTTCACCGCTTCTCAGGGCCTGCTGCTGATGATCCCCAACATGTACAAGATCGCTGCTGAGCAGCTGCCCTGCGTGTTCGATGTTTCTGCACGTACCGTTGCTACCCAGTCCCTGAACATCTTTGGTGATCACAGCGACGTCATGGCATGTCGCCAGACAGGCTTTGCAATGCTGGTCGAGAGCAGCGTGCAGGAAGTTATGGATCTGTCCCCTGTTGCCCACCTGGCAGCTATTGAGGGCAAGGTTCCCTTCCTGAACTTCTTCGACGGCTTCCGTACTTCTCACGAGTACCAGAAGATCGAGAAGTGGGACTACGCTGATCTGAAGGAAATGTGCAACATGGAGGCTGTTGAGGAGTTCCGTGCCAAGGCTCTGAACCCTGAACACCCCAAGATGCGCGGTTCCCACGAGAACGGCGACGTGTTCTTCCAGCACCGTGAGGCCTGCAACTCTGTTTACGACGCACTGCCCGCAGTGGTCGAGAAGTACATGGCCAAGATCAACGCAAAGCTGGGCACCAACTACGATCTGTTCAACTACTACGGCGCACCCGATGCTGACCGTGTCATGATCGCTATGGGCTCTGTCTGCGACGTTGCTGATGAAGTCATCGACTACCTGAACGCCAAGGGCGAGAAGGTCGGTATCGTCAAGGTCCGCCTGTACCGTCCCTGGGTGTCTTCCGCTCTGCTGAAGGTCCTGCCCAAGACTGCCAAGAAGGTTGCAGTTCTGGACCGTACCAAGGAGCCCGGCTCTCTGGGCGAGCCCCTGTACCTGGATGTTGCTGCTACCCTGCGTGAGGCTGGCATGAACGATGTCATCCTGACCGGCGGCCGCTACGGTCTGGGCAGCAAGGACACTCCCCCGTCTTCCATCTTTGCTCTGTTCAAGGAGCTGGAGAAGGATCAGCCGAAGGAGCGCTTCACCCTGGGCATCACCGATGATGTCACCGGTCTGTCCCTGCCCGAAGTCAAGCCCGCTCCCATCACCGCAGCTGCTGGCACCAAGGAGTGCAAGTTCTGGGGTCTGGGCGGCGACGGTACTGTCGGCGCAAACAAGAACTCCGTCAAGATCATCGGCGACCACACTGATAAGTATGTTCAGGCATACTTCCAGTATGACTCCAAGAAGACCGGCGGCGTGACCATCAGCCACCTGCGTTTCGGCGACAAGCCCATCCGCAGCCCCTACTACATCAACCAGGCTGACTTCGTGGCCTGCCACAACCCCGCTTACATCCACATGGGCATGAAGATGGTCCAGGATGTCAAGCCCGGCGGCGTGTTCATGATCAACTGCCAGTGGTCCGATGAGGAGCTGGGCCAGCACCTGAACGCTGAGGCTAAGAAGTACATTGCTGACAACAACATTCAGCTGTACACCATCAACGCTATCGATAAGGCTATCGAGATCGGTATGGGCAAGCGCACCAATACCATCCTGCAGTCCGCTTTCTTCAAGCTGGCTGACGTTATGCCCATCGAGGACGCTGTCAACTTCATGAAGCAGGCAGCTCAGAAGAGCTACGGCAAGAAGGGCCAGGACGTCGTTGAGATGAACTGGAAGGCCATTGATGCTGGTGTTGACGCCATCCACAAGGTTGACGTTCCCGCTTCCTGGTCCAACCCCGAGGCTGATCCTGCACCCAAGGCCCTCACCGGCCGTCCGGAGCTGGTCAAGCAGATCCGTGACGTCATGGAGCCCATCGCCCGTATGGACGGCGACAGCCTGCCCGTCTCCGCATTTGTTGCAAATGCAAACGGCGAGTGGGAGCAGGGCGCATCTGCATACGAGAAGCGCGGCACCGCTGTGAACGTTCCCGAGTGGGATGCTTCCAAGTGCGTCGGCTGCAACCAGTGTGCATTCGTCTGCTCTCATGCAACCATCCGTCCCTTCCAGCTGACCGCTGACGAGCTGGCAGCTGCTCCTGCTCAGACCAAGAGCCGTGACAACCGCCCCGCAAACGAGTACAAGTTTGTGATGGCTGTTTCTCCTCTGGACTGCATGGGCTGCGGCGAGTGCGTCACCGTCTGCCCCACCAAGGCAATCAGCATGGTTCCTCAGGAGAGCCAGGCAGATCAGCAGGCAGTCTTCGACTACTGCGTCGCCAACATTTCCAAGAAGCCCTCTAAGTTTGCTGATGACACCGTTATCGGTTCTCAGTTCAACCAGCCGCTGCTGGAGTTCTCCGGCTCCTGCGCAGGCTGTGCCGAGACTTCTTACGCTCGTCTGATCACTCAGCTGTTCGGCGAGAAGATGTACATCTCCAACGCTACCGGCTGCTCCTCCATCTGGGGCGGCACCGCTTCCATCTCTCCGTACACCGTCAACAAGGACAGCGGCCATGGTCCTGCATGGTGCAACTCCCTGTTCGAGGATAACGCTGAGCATGGTCTGGGCCTGTACCTCGGCCAGAAGACCGTCCGTGAGAACCTGATCAAGCGCATTGCTGAGGTTGCTGGTTCTGACAAGGCTTCTGCTGAGCTGAAGGCTGCCTTTGACGAGTTCATGGCAACCAAGAACAACACCAAGGCAAATGATGCTCCCGCCAAGGCTCTGATCGCTGAGCTGGAAAAGGCTGCTGCCGCTGGCTGCACCGAGTCCGCTGAGATCCTGAAGAGCAAGGAGTTCATCGCCAAGAAGTCCGTCTGGATCTTCGGTGGTGACGGCTGGGCATACGACATCGGCTTCGGCGGTCTGGATCACGTCCTGGCTTCCGGCGAGGATGTCAACGTCATGGTCTTCGATACTGAGATGTACTCCAACACCGGTGGACAGGCATCCAAGGCTTCCAACATTGGTGAGGTCTGCCAGTTCGCTGCTGCTGGTAAGGAGATCAGCAAGAAGAGCCTGTCTGAGATCGCAATGACTTACGGCTACATTTATGTTGCTCAGATCGCTCTGGGCGCCAACATGAACCAGGCTGTCAAGGCAATTGCTGAGGCTGAGGCTTACCCCGGCCCGTCTCTGATCATCGGCTACGCTCCCTGCGAGCTGCACGGTGTCAAGGGCGGCATGACCAACTGCCAGAACGAGATGAAGAAGGCAGTTGAGGCTGGTTACTGGAACCTGTTCACCTTCAACCCGGCCAACAAGGCTCAGGGCAAGAACCCGTTCACTCTGACCTCCAAGGCTGTGGATGCCGAGAAGTATCAGGCACTGCTGGCAAACGAGACCCGTTACAGCCGCCTGACTCGTGCATTCCCCGAGCGCGCAAAGGCTCTGTTCGCACGCAACGAGCAGGTTGCAAACGACCGTTACGAGCATCTGACTCGTCTGGTCGAGCTGTACAAGTAATCATTTTCTCTGAGTTCCGGCTGGCAATGGCCGCAGCGGCACCCTAGTCCGCAAGGCGGCTGCTCCGCACTGGCGATTACTGCGCAACGCAGCAGTGCGAAACTGCGGCCCCGCCGCCCCGCACAGAGCATGAAGACTGTACCGCACGAGCATTTGTGCAAACCCTGATTTCATTCCCTCGCCGGCCGCGGCCCGCGAACCGCAGCCGGCAGGGTGTCTGAAATACCAAAGCGCCCGCGAGGGTCCTTGAAAGCACACCCCGCGTGTGTCAGGAGCATAAGGTCTGGCAACAGATACCTTGTTCCGCCTGCTGCATAAGACCTGCTTGCAGGCAGGGATCTTGCCGCAGTCAAAAACGAAACAGCGTTTTTAGCGCCCCGTTCACCGCAAGGTGACCGGGGCGTATTTTTGTGGAAAAACGGATTTTACGGAGAAATGTGAAAATTTCCATACGCTTCCCATTTTACACTTTCTTCATAGCTTTTTCATGAAAAGCCGTGCATTCCATGCTATACTACTGACATAAGGAACCGGGGCCGCAACCGATTCCTTGTACATGATTCCTCCTCACACCAAGGCAATATCCAAGCAGAAAGCCCCTTCCGGTGGTCCGCAAGCACCGGAAGGGGCTTTCTGCATATTTGCCGGAAATTTCCCCTTTCTTTCGGCGGATTGAGGGTTGACCGGTGTTTTTTGCGGCGCTATAATAAAACATGGATAAGATTTTAGGAGGTGAACGCAGGACAATGGACCCGGATCATAGTCGAAGTAGATCCACTGATGCGGTGGATCGGAAA
>CAVDVT010000133.1:0-5075 GCA_963612415.1 bacterium
CTCTCCGTCATTGCTTCGCAATGCCACCTCTCCTAGTAGGAGAGGCAAGAAAGCAGCAGCGTAAACTTGGCTCCCCTACCAGGGGAGCTGGCGCGAAGCGCCTGAGAGGTTCAGCAATCAAAAAGCTTACAGGAGAAAATTGATATGGATAAGAAAAATGTACGCATCCGGCTGTTCAAGGATAACAGCCGGTACAAGGGTGATCTGTTTGTAAGCGTGAACGGCGTGAACTACAAGATCCGCCGGGGCGTGGAAGTGGAGGTGCCGCCCGAGGTGGCGGAAGTGCTGGAACACAGCCAGATGCAGGATGAGCGCACTGCCGCCCGCATTGCGGCTGCGGAATCGGCATCGCAGTAAAACGGAAGGCCCGGCCGGGTGCAGTGCCCGGCTGGGCTGTTTTGGAAAGGAGTTGGGATGTTATGACCGTTGGACAGGCCCTTGCGCGGGTCGCAGAGCTGCGCCCGGGCTGCCGGGTGGAGGAGCGCACCCGGCAGAGGTGGCTCTGTGAGGAGGATGGGCTGCTGCGCACCCTGTTCTTTGCCCGGGGCGGAGATGCCCGGGCCGGTGTGGGCGCCGACCTTGCGTGGACGGAGGAAGGCGGATTGGAAGAAGGCACGGAGCTGCTGGCCCCGCCGCCCTTTGATGGGCTGTACCCGCATTTTTTGTGCGCCAGCATCGATGCGGCGCTGGGCGAACAGGAACGCAGTGCAGCGGAGCAGGCCCGCTGCAACAGCATTGCAGCAGAACTGGCTGCCTGGCTGCGGCGGCAGGAAACCCCGCCCCGCCGCGGCCAGTGGCGCTGGTAAAGGAGGGGAGCGGCATTGGCAGAAAAGAACACCCGCAGTCTGCTGCGGGCCTTTGGCGGACTGAATGAGACCTACGGCTGCACGGAGGCAGAGTTCAGCGCGGTGCGGAATTTTTCGGCCCGGGATTTCCCGGCCCTGAGTACCCGGATGCCCCGCCGCAGACTGCGCGCCCTGACCGGACTGAACGGGATGTACCACCTGAACGGCCTGCTGACTGTATGCGGCAGAGACCTTTCCTATACCCCGGACGATGACCCGGCCCGGACGGTGGGGGTTAAGAATGCGGTGGCCGACAGCCGCAAGGCGATGGTGGGCATCGGGACCAGAATCCTGATCTTCCCGGACAAGATCGCCTTTGACACGGCCAGCGGAAAGACGGAATCGCTGGGGGCTGTGTGGAAGGCCGGGAGCCGGAGCGTGGAGCTGGCCCCCTGTGATGCTTCGGGCAGGACTTACACGGTAACGGCCAAAGGCACAAAGGAGCCTGCCAGCCCCAAGGACGGCCAGCTGTTTTTGAAGTTGAACGACACGGCAAAGCCGTTTTCGGCGGAGAACACGCTGGAAGTGTACAGCGAAGCCTCAGGCAGTTGGAGCGCAATCCCACTGGACCACTGCCTTGTGACGGCGGCAGGCCTCGGAAAGGACTTTCGGGCATGGGACACGGTGCGGCTGAGCGGAACAGCGGCCGGGGCCATGGGGATGATGGCCGGGCTGGACGGAGATCACATCGTGTACGATGTGACCGAGACGACCCTGCAGCTGAAGGCGGACCCCGGCGGCGACCACTTTTATGGAAAGCTGGTTTACAACGGCAGCAGCGTGAAGTGGGAGAGCATGGACGGCACCGAGGGGGCACAGATCACCAGCGGGGAAGGATTCTGCGTGGAGCGGTGTGTGCCGGACCTGGATTACCTGACCGAGTGCGACAACCGGGTGTGGGGCTGCTCCAGCAAAGAAAATGTCATCTATGGCTGCAAGCTGGGCGACCCCACCAACTGGTTCAGTTACCGGGGCATTGCGGCGGACAGCTATGCGGTGACGGTGGGCAGCGACGGGCCCTTTACCGGCGCGGCCGCCTGCATGGGCTCAGTGCTGTTTTTCAAGGAGAATACCCTCCACAAGCTCTATGGCTCCAAGCCTTCGGATTTCCAGCTCAGCTCCCTGCGCTGCCGGGGTGTGGCAAAGAATGCTGCCCGGAGCCTGTGTGTGCTGAACGAGACGCTCTATTATCTCTCGCCGGACGGCGTGATGGCATGGGACGGCAGCATCCCGGCCAAGGTGTCCCATGCGCTGGCAGGCAGCAGGCTTTTGGATGTGCGGCAGGCTGTGGGCGGCGCACTGGACGGGCGATATTACCTGCACGTTTCCCGGGATGATGAAGTGCGGCTGCTGGTCTACGATACGGAGCGCGGCCTGTGGCACGAGGAGGATGTGAGCGGGTATGAGATGGCCAGCACCGGCGGGCAGCTCTACCTCTGGGACGGCAGCGCGCTCTGGGCCGCAGACCCCGACCGTGCCGCTGCGGGTCAGAGTGAGGGCGGCGTGGAAACGGCTGTGCCGTTTGAGCTTGTCAGCGGTGATGTCTGGATGGACAGCACAGAAGAACGCTATCTGACCCGGCTGACCCTGCGGCTGGATGCAGCCTGCCGCAGTCAGCTGAAGGTGGAGATCTGTTACGACGGCGGGCCGTGGGAAACGGCGGCGGATCTGACGCTGGAAGGGCCCCGCCGGAACTGCGACCTGCCGCTTGTGCCCCGGCGGTGTGCTTCGTTCCGGCTGCGGCTGCGGGGCAGCGGGCAGATCACCCTGCGTGGTCTTGCAAAGACCTTTGGCATGGCCCGGGGAAACCTTATGGAACAGGAGGGATGAACCATGGCAAGCATTGCGGGCCTGGGCAAGATCGGTCTGCCTCGGCTGAGTGAGAATATGGCCCCGGAGGATGCCCGGGCCATCCGGAATTACCTGTATCAGATGCAGGAGCAGCTGCAGTATGTCCTGAGCAATCTGGACACCGAGAACCTTTCGGAGGAACTGCGCACCCGGCTGAATGGCATCCAGTGAGAAAGGAGACCCCATGAGGGAGGAAAAGAAGAAACAGGACTACACCACAGGCGGGCTGAAAAGCCGCGGGGATGTGGAAAATGCGCTGGCGGCAGCGGAATACCACCCCTCGCAGGAGGTGGAGGATGCGGCCAGCGATCTGAAGCAGTGGCAGGCCAGCCGCCCCGGCAGCTATGAGAGCGCCTATCAGGGCCGGATGGACACCCTGCTGAATGAGCTGCTGGGCCGGAAAGAGTTCCAGTACAACTACACCCAGGACCCGCTTTACCGTCAGTACGCCCAGCAGTACACTCAGAATGCCTGGAACGCCAGTGCCGATGCAGCGGCGCAGGCTGCTGCCCTGACCGGCGGCTATGGCTCCAGCTATGCGGCCAGTGTGGCCCAGCAGGCTTACCAGCAGCAGATCGGCGGGCTCAGCGATGCCATTCCGGCCTTGTACCGGCTGGCTCTGGATACTTACCAGAGCAGCGGCGATGCGCTGGCGGCCCAGCTTGACCAGCTGAGCGGGCAGGAACAGAGCGCCCGTCAGCAGTATGACCGGGAGCTGGCAGACTATTACACCCGGCTGGAACAGAAGGGCGAGGCTTACAACAATGCCTATGCCCAGGACTACGGCCAGTATCAGGATTATCTGAGCCAGCTGGACAGCCTGCACGGGTATTACGCGGCACAGGAGCAGCAGGCGGCAGCGGAACGGCAGAAAGGGTTCAACAATCTGATGACCGTGCTGGGGCTGGTGGGCGATGCGGTGCAGCTGGTCCTCAGCGGCACCACCGGTCTGGGTTCGCTGGCGGGCAGTCTGCTGAACACCGGCTACAACATCTACGCCAATGACCGCGCCTACAAGGCCGACCGTGCCGATACCGAGTGGAGCCAGAAGATGCAGGAACAGAAGCGGCAGGATGATCTGATCCAGCAGCAGTACCAGAACGAGCAGGCCCAGCGGGAATATCAGGACAAACTGCGCCAGCAGCAGTTCAGCAATGACCTTGCCTCTGCAAAGATCGACATGGCCAAAAGCCAGTGGACCGCAAAGCAGGCCAGAGCCAGCCAGAGTGCCGGGCAGGCCAGCGCAGACGCTGCGGTAAAAAGCAGCGCTCTGGCCGGTAAGAGCAGCCTGACGGCAGGCAAGAGCGGCGTTTCCGGCGGCAGCATCGTGCCGTACAGCGCGGCAAGGATGCGCAGTCAGGGCCGCAGCGATACGGCCATCCGCACGGAATTGCTCAAAGAGGGCTATTCCGGGAAGGAAATTGCGGAGATCCTGAAACAGCTGAACAGCTGATACCCCAATGAAAATACCGCAGGCGGAGAATACAAGAGTTTCATAAAACAGTATTTTGAACGGATAATAAGATACCCAGAACTGTTGGCTGAATCAGCTGTGCAGTTCTGGGTTTTCTGTTGTTCATGAGAGCAAGAATCGTCCCGTGGCCACAAATTTTTAATTCTTGAAAATTTCTTGTCCCTTTGGGACTGCTTCTTGTTAGGGGCGTGCCTGCCCCAAACCCTGCCAGGAACGATTACGGCAAACGGGAACTTGTCTATCAGATGTTTTCAATAAATTCCTCTATCAAACGATTTATCTGTTCAGGTCTGTCTGTATTGGAATTATGCCCGGCTCCTTCGATCCACTTCAAAGGAATTTTGCTCTTTCGATGCCATGCTTTGTTATAACGTATACATGAACCAGCGTGGTCCTGTGTACCGCATAGTAGCAAAGCCGGACAGTTCAGTTCGTACGGCAGATCCTTTTCCATTGCCTCTGCCAAAATGCGATAACCCTGCCCCGCAATTTGCGCGTAACGCTTCTGGTCGCCATCATAGACCAGCATCATTTCACGCATCAGGTTTCTGCCGTAATCAGAAGTCGCAACACCCTCAGTCCCCTGTTTCAAAAGCAGCTTCCACGGGTAGTGCGCATATACTGGTTCCATTCTTTTCAAAAGCCAAATTTCAGCTGCTGTCACAAATTCTCTTTGCAGCGGTGCAGAATCGATGAAAATGAATCCAGCCAGTTGATCCGGATAAATCTGTGCATAAGACTGCCCCACATATCCGCCCATCGACTGACCGACTATCACCGGCTTCGTGATTTTTTCCCTTTCGAGAATTGCATTCAGCCATTTCGCCTTGTCAAACAGGTCAAAGTCAAACCGGAACGGCCATGAAGACGCATGAGCGGGCGCATCCCATACAAAAATGTTATGT
>CAVDVT010000134.1:0-5068 GCA_963612415.1 bacterium
ACCTGTGACCTCCTGCACGTCAAGCAGATGCTCTACCAGCTGAGCTAACCGTCCAAATGTCATATCGGCTCAAATATAATACCACACTTTTTGCGTCTTTGCAAGGGCTTTTTTGAAAAAATCTCTCTTTTTTGCTTTCCTGCCGGAAAAACCGTCTGCGGTTCGTTTTAAGAAGGGGAGAAACCGCAGCACGCAGGCAGGAGAGAGGGGAGGACAGAGCCGCTGTTTACAGTGCCCGGCGGATGATATCGTACAGAACCGGCTTCATGGCATCGATGTTGTCGGGCTTGCCCTCCAGCACGGAGGTGTAGCACACCGACATGCACATGCTGCCCAATGCGGTGATGCGCTGGTAGATCTCGCGCTCGGTGCGGCCGGCCATCTCGGGGCTGCTCATCACCGTTTTGAGGACGGTGCGCATCAGGGGCTCGGCCTCGCGGCTGGCCTCGATCTGGTCCAGCCCGGGCCAGACAAAGCTGCGTTCCAGAAAGCGGAGCATCAGCAGATCCTTGCGCAGAGCCTCGATGATGTGGTCGATGACAAAGATCATCTGGTCGGGGAAGGTGCGCAGCTCGGCGGTGTGCTGCTCGGCCGCGGCGCAGGCCTCGCTGAGCAGCTGGTAGCTCACCTTGGCCAGCAGGGCCTGGGTCACGGCGCCCTTATCGGCAAAATAGAGATAAAACGTGCCCTTGCCAACTTTGGCGCGGGAAGTAATATCTTCTACGCTGGTCTTGGCGGCGCCACGTTCCAGAAACAGCTCATAGGCGGCATCCAGAAGCGCCCGGCGCTTTTCCTGCTTTTTTCCTTCCACGGTACTCATTGTGTTCTGCGGTTCCTCTTTTCTGACGTAGTTCGGTCGTGTAAACAATATTTTAGCAGGGAGATGGGCGGAGTGCAAGTCCAAAACCACCCGGACAAGCTATACAATTTTTGCTCTGTGATAAGAAAACTGACTTTTGGTCATTTTTTATCTTGACACCTTGCGCCCGGCGGTTATAATAGTGCTTGCTCAGAAATGACCGCGGGTCATTTTTGAAGACCGATCCCAATCAATTCTATGGAGGGTTCTCATGAAAAAGATCGCACAGGGCATTGTGCGTCTGCGCAAGCTGATCTTAACAGTGGCTATCCTGCTGTTGATCCCTTCCGCAATCGGCGCCGTTGCCACCCGCATCAACTATGACATCCTCACCTACCTGCCGCAGGATCTGGACTCCATGATCGGCGAGGTAGTCCTTGAGGATGACTTCCACCTGGCCTCCACCGGTATGATCACGGTGGAAGGCCTGCCAACCAATGAACTCATCGCAATGAAAAAGGAGATCGAGGCCGTTCCCGGTGTCACCCAGGCCTTCTGGCTCAGCGATGTGATCGACCCCAGCATCCCCACCGAGATGCTGCCTGCCGATGTGCAGCAGTTCATGTTCGGCAAAAACGAGTCCACCATGCTGCTGGTCCGCTTTGACGGCCCCAGCGCCAGCGATGAGACCATGAACGCCGTCAAACAGATCGAAAAGCTGCTGCGCAAGGATTGCTTCTTTGGCGGCATCAGCGTCATCCTGCAGGATACCAAGGCCCTGGTCAATCAGGAAATGCCGCTGTATATCCTGATCGCTGTGGGCGCCAGCCTGCTGGTGCTGTTCCTCTCGCTGGAAAGCACCATCACTCCGCTGCTGTTCATGCTGGGCCTGCTGTTCCCCATTGCGTACAACTTTGGCACCAACATCTTCCTGGGGCAGATCAGCTACATCACCGAGGCTCTGGCCACCGTGCTGCAGCTGGGCGTTACCATGGACTTCTCCATCTTCCTGCTGCACCGCTATGAGGAAGAAAAAGAGCTGCGCTCCACCAATGAGGAAGCAATGTCCAGCGCTATCTGCAAGACCATGACCTCCATCTCCGCTTCCAGCCTGACCACCATTGCGGGCTTCCTGGCTCTGTGCGCCATGCGCCTGACCCTGGGCCGCGATATCGGCATCGTCATGGCAAAGGGCGTGGCCCTGGGCGTTATCTGCACCGTGGTCATCCTGCCTGCCCTGATCCTTACGTTTGATAAGTGGGTGGAAAAGTACAAGCACCGCACTGTGATCCCCAAGCTGACCAAGCTCAGCTATTTCGTCTCCAAGCATTCGGTGCCCATCGTCGCCATCTTCATCGTGCTGCTGGTGCCCTTTGCCATTGCCCAGAACAAGACGGAAGTCTACTACACCCTGTTCGATTCTCTGCCCCAGGACCTGACCGGCATCGTTGGCACCAACAAGCTGGGTGAGGACTTTGGCATGACCACCTCCCACTTCATTCTGGTGCATGATGACCTGACCGCAACGCAGGTGAGCGACCTGTGCGACGAGCTGAGCGATGTGGACGGCATCACGCAGGTGGTGAGCCTGGATTCCATCACCGGCCCCGGCTTCCAGACCGAGCTGCTGCCCGACAGTGTCACCGAGATTTTGCAGTCCGGCGGCTACAAGCTGATCCTGGCCAACAGTTCCTATAAGACCGGCACCGACGCCATCAACAACCAGCTCACCGAGATGATCGACCTCATCAAGGGCGTTGACCCGGAGGGCGTCATCACCGGTGAGGGCGCCATGACCAAAGACCTGATCGAGGTGGCGGACGTGGACTTCAAGAACGTCAACGTCTGGTCCATCATGGCCGTTCTGGCCATCATTGCCCTCTCTTTCAAGAGCATCTCCATTCCGGCTCTGCTGGTTGCCAGCATCGAGGCCGCAATCGCCATCAACATGGGCATTCCGTATTTCACCGGCACGCAGCTGCCCTTTATTGCCAGCATCGTCATCGGCACCATCCAGCTGGGCGCTACCGTGGACTACTCCATTCTGATGACCACCCGCTACCACGAGGAGCGCGCCTTTGGCCGTACCCCGCAGGAAGCTGCCCAGCAGTCGCTGGAGCATTGCAGCCAGTCCATTCTGACCAGCGGCCTGACCTTCTTTGCCGCTACCGTGGGCGTGTCTGCCATCAGTAAAATGGAGCTGCTGCAGAGCATCTGCCTGCTGATCTCCCGCGGCGCACTGATCAGTATGGCTGTCATCCTGATCGTCCTGCCCGCCGCCCTGATAATCTGCGACTGGATCATCCGTCACACCACCCTGCACTGGCTGGTCCCTGAGTCCGCCAACGTCAAGAAGTCTGATAAGGAGTAATCACCATGAAAAAATCGCTTCGTTTCGCCAGTGCGGCGCTGGCGTTGACTCTCGCCGCAGGCATGACCCTGCCCGCCTTTGCCGCCGCCAAGGCAGACTATTCCAAGGATGAGACCGTTTACGCTGTGATGAACGCCGACGGTTCCATCAAGTCCACCACCGTCAGCGAGCATCTGTACAGCGCCTCCGGCCTGTCTAATGTCACCGACGAGACCACTCTGACCGACATCCAGAACACCGAGAGTGCTGCCGAGTTCACCCAGGACGGCCAGAAGCTGGTCTGGAACACCGACGACACCGATGTTTATTACAAGGGCAATACCGATAAAACCCTGCCCATCACTGCAAATGTCACCTACACGCTGGACGGCGTGACCGACAGCCTGGAGAACCTGATCGGCAAGAGCGGCCACCTGACCATTACCATTGACCTGACCAACAACGAGACCGGTACGGTCACCGTCAATGGCAAGGAGCGCACCGTTGTCACCCCGCTCATCACCGCTGTGGGCGTCATCCTTGGCGATGATGCTGCCAACGTCAACGCCCAGCACGGTATGCTGGAGTCCGCTGCCAAGAGCAGCGTGGCAGCCTTTGTCTGCCTGCCCGGCGTCAAGGATTCGCTGGAGGGCCTGCTGCCCGATGAGCTGGGTTCTGTGGAAGATTATCTGCAGGACAGCGTGACCGTGGAAGCCGACGTGGAGGACCTGACCGCACCCCAGGTCATGCTGGCTTGTGCCACCAATGCAGATGCACTGGGCACCAATGCCTTTGACCTGAGCAGCATCAACGACCTGACCGACGGCATCAACCAGCTGAACGATGCCATGAGCCAGCTGATGGATGGCGCATCCCAGCTGGTGGACGGTGCTGCACAGCTGGCCAGCGGTACGCTGGCTCTGCTGGACGGCGCTTCCCAGCTGAACACCGGTGCTTCTGCCCTGAACGATGGTCTGGGCCAGCTGACCGATGGTCTGGATACCCTGAGTTCCAACAATGCCGCCCTGCAGGCCGGTGCCCAGCAGGTGGCCGACGGCGTGCTGGCTTCTGCCAACAGCACCCTGAAAGAGGGCGGCCTGATCGATGAGGATATGACCTGGGACAACTACGCTTCCGTCATTGACAACATCCTGACCATGAACGAAAAGACCCTGGCCGCTGCCCGCAAGAAGATGGTGCGCACCGTCTGGGAGCAGGAACCCAGCTTCAAGGACAGCCAGCTGGACATTGCCCTGTACCTGTCCGCCACCAAGACCAACCATGATCTGGAAGCTGCCCTGCGCCTGATGCAGAGCTACGACACCTCCATGTTCAATGCCATGCTGACCCTTGCCACCAGCGCGGATGCCAAGCAGGCCGTGCATGATGAGCTGAAGTATCAGGCAGAGAACAGCCAGGATATGGCCGATGTCCGTGCCCTGAAGACCAGCCTTGCCCAGATCCAGTATTTTGTCACCAGCGTGAACCAGTACACCAACGGCGTGGCAACTGCTGCCGACGGCGCACATTCCGCAAAGGATGGCGCTTCGCAGCTGGCCGACGGCACCAAGACCCTGTACGATGGCGTGAACACCCTGAACAGCGGTGTGGGCCAGCTGAGTGATGGCACCGTTCAGCTGAACGACGGCCTGAACCAGTTCAACGACGAAGGCATCTCCAAGCTGACCGGCGCACTGGATCAGGATCAGCTCCACGGCCTGAAGACCGTTCTGGACGAGATGACCGACCGGCTGGAGAACTACACCAGCTTTGCCGGTGCACCCGAGGAAGCTTCCAGCAGCGTGAAGTTCATCTACAAGACCGGCGAGACCGTCGCCGCTGTGGACAACACCGTGGAGACCACCACCGACGTCAAGGAAGGCAACTTCTTCACCCGCCTGTGGCAGCGGATCGTCAAC
>CAVDVT010000135.1:0-5016 GCA_963612415.1 bacterium
GGTGAACACGCCGTGGATGGCCAGCGGCATGGTGCCCCACTGATACTTGCGGATGCCGCCATAATAGTGGGTCTTGAAGTAGCTGAAGTGGTTGGATTCGTACAGCGGAGTGGGGCGCAGGTCCAGACGGGGGCTGTCGGTGTGAGCAATGACCAGATGGAAGCCTTCCTCAAAGCTCTTGGTGCCGATGGTGGAAGCCACCACGGCCTTATTGCACTGGATAAAATAGACCTTATCGCCGGGGGCATAGGTCTTTTTGGGGTCAAACAGCTGGTAGCCTGCATCCTTGAGCATCTGCTCACTCTCAGCGGCCACTTCACGCTCGGTCTTGCCGGCGTCCAGGAACTTCTTGTAGCCCTCGGCAAAGTCGTGGGCCTTCTGCTTTACGTCAGCGTCCTTGTCGGTGACATAGGCGGGCTTATAGAGCAGCTTTTCGGCCAGCTGCTGGGTCGGAGTTTTTTCAGCCATAGAATTTCTCCTGCCTTTCTTTTTGAGGATCTTAAATATTTCAAACCGGAACAGACCGGTTCAATCAAGCTTGTGCGCCTGCTCACGCGCCATACAGTTCCGTGTATTTTGCGTAGCAGACCGTGATCTTTTCTACATAGTGGTGCATCTGGTTATACGGGAAACCCTTCAGGGTGATGCCGTCGGCGGAGTGTTCTTCCAGCTTGAGCAGGGCATCCACGGTCCCCCACCCACTGTGATACGCCGCAGCGGCCGTGGAAATGTCCCCGCTGTACCGCACCATGCAAAGGTGGAGGTAATAGCAGCCGAACCGGATGCTGGTATCGGGGTCGTACAGATCCCCAAAGGTAACATCCTCCCCCAGCCCCAGCTTGCTGCGCAGCCAGAGAAATGTCTCCTCCGTCATCTGCATCAGGCCCCGGGCATTCACGCTGGAAGTCGCATCTGCATCAAAGCCGCTTTCCGTCCGGATAAAAGAATAGACCAGCAGCGGGTCCAGATCATACTCCGCCGCATACTGTTCCACCAGCGCAGTATACTTTTGCGGGTAAAACTGCCGCTCTACCTTTCTGCGCACCGGCGGAAGGGCCAGAAGGGCCATCAGGACCAGAAACAGGGCAACCAGGATCTTCAGAAACTTTTTCAAAGCGAAGGTTCGGCACCACCTTTCTGTGCCCCTTCGGCCTGCAGTGCGGTGCAGAGCGCTGCTGCTGCCATTTCCAGCGCAGCAAGGTCTGCATCGTTGCAGAGGATATAATCGGCCTTTGCCCGCAGGACATCTTCCGGCGTCTGAGCGTCGAGCCGCCGTGCAGCCATTTCCGGCGCAATGCTGTCCCGGGCTGCAATGCGGGCAACGCTGGTCTCAAACGGAGCGGTGACCACGCACAGGCGGTCGCACTCCCTCTCAGCCTTGGTGCCCACGATAACGGCGCCATCCAGCACAAAGAGGGGCGCACCCAATGCCTGTGCGGCCTGTTTTGCGGCCCGGATGCGCCGGATGATCTCCGGGTGGGTAATGGCATCCAGTGCTGCTTTCCCCTCCGGGGTGGCAAAAGCGCGGTCGGCCAGAAGGCGGCGGTCAAGGCTGCCGTCCGGCCGCAGGATGTCTGCTCCGAACCGTGCTGCCAATTCCGGCAGCAGCGGCGATGCAGGCAGTAAGATCTCGCGGGAGAGCTGGTCTGCATCCACCAGCGGAACGCCGTGGGCTGCAAACACTGCTGTTACGGTGGATTTGCCGCAGCCGCTACGGCCAGTGATCCCAAGTGTTATCATAATTCGATCACCCGGAAGGCAGCCGCCCGGATGAGACGGTTGTAAACTGCCATGGAAAGGCCATCCTTTTTGGGGCAGCGGGCATACACGATGCCGTCGCCCTGCTCATCCAGGGCCCGCAGGCTGCGGAAAATGTGCTTGGCCTGATCGGCACCATCGCCCTCGCGGCCATACTCCACGCAGGGCCAGTTCAGCTTTTCAGCCTCCCCGGTAAAGCACAGGCAGCTGGGGTTCTGATCCGCGTGGGCATCCACATAAGCCTTGAACCGCTCAAACGTACCATCCAACAATGTAACATCTGCCTTGGGGGCATAGTGCTTGTATTTCATGCCGGGGCTGCGGACAACTGCGCCCTCCGGCAGTTTTTCGAGGATGGCCTTGGAGACTTCCACTTCCTCGCCCAGCGCACGCTCCAGATCTTCCAGCGTAATATGGCCGGGACGGAACAGGGTAGGCTTCTCGCCCACCACAGAGATCACGGTAGACTCCACACCCACATCGCACTCGCCGCCGTCCAGGATCAGAGGCAGGCGGCCATCCATATCGGTAAACACATCCTGTGCGTTGGTGGGGCTGGGTTTTCCGGAAAGATTTGCGCTGGGGGCGGCAAAGGCACAGCCGCTCTGCTCAATGACCGCCCGGGCCACCGGGTGGCTGGGCATCCGGATGCCCACGGTATCCAGCCCGGCACAGCACTCTGCTGCCACCTCCGGACCACGGGGCATGATGATGGTCAGCGGGCCGGGGCAGAATGCCGCCATCAGCAGCTGGGCGCGCTCCGGCACCTCGCTGACAAGACCGGGCAGCATCTCCGGGCCGGTGACATGGACGATCAGGGGGTTATCCTGCGGGCGGCCCTTGGCCACAAAGATCTTGGCCACTGCAGCCCCGTTGCGGGCATCGGCAGCAATGCCATACACTGTCTCGGTGGGCAGGGCCACTAGTTCCCCTTTCCGCAGAAGCTCGGCTGCTTTGGCAATGCCCTCGCCCTCAGCGGGTAAAATTTCAGTTTTGATTTCCATACGATTCATCGTTCTTTCTATCTGTAAAGTATATATTCTTTACACCATTTCAGGTGAGAAATCAGTCGTTTTGTGCATTCAGTGCTTTCAGCTTTTCCGCCTGCTCATGGGTCGCCAGCGCATCGATGATCTCATCCAGATTGCCATCCATGATCTTATCCAGATTGTGAACGGTCAGGCCGATACGGTGGTCGGTGCAGCGATCCTGCGGAAAGTTATAGGTGCGGATCTTCTCGCTGCGGTCACCAGTGCCCACCTGCCCTGCACGGCTGGCGTTGATAGCATCCTGCTGTTCTTTCTGCTTCTGGGCCAGCAGGCGGCTGCGCAGGATCTCCAATGCCTTATCCTTGTTCTGGAACTGGCTGCGCTCGTTCTGGCACTCCACCACCATACCGGTAGGAATGTGCGTGACCCGGATGGCACTGGACGTCTTGTTGATGTGCTGACCGCCCGCACCGGATGACCGGAAGGTGTCGATGCGCAGATCCTTCGGGTCCAGCACAAGATCCACTTCCTCTGCCTGCGGCATCACTGCCACGGTCGCTGTGGAGGTGTGGATGCGGCCCTGAGTCTCGGTCTCCGGCACACGCTGGACACGGTGGACACCGCTCTCATACTTGAGACGGTTGTAGGCTCCTGCACCGTTCACGGCCAGAATGGCCTCCTTCACACCGCCCAGCTCGGTCTCGTTGAGGTTCAGCACTTCCAGCTCCCAGCCGCGGCTCTGGACATACATGGTGTACATCCGCATCAGGCTGTGGGCAAACAGGGCGGCTTCCTCACCGCCGGCGCCGCCGCGCAGCTCCATAATGACGCTTTTGCCGTCGTTCACATCTCTGGGCAGCAGCAAAATTTTGAGATTATTTTCCAGCTGTGCCACTTCTTGACTTTTTTCGCTGTACTCCTGCTGTACCATCTCCTTAAAGTCCGGATCAAGGGTCTCCCCCTCGAGCAGGGCTTTTGCCTGTGCAAGATGATCCTGTGCCGTGGTCAGAGCCTGATAGGCCTGCACCACCGGCTCCGCCTCGTGATATTCCTGCATCAGGCGCCGGAACAGGGCGGGGTCCGCCGCCGTTTCCGGCTGGTTCAGGCGGATGGAAAGCTCCTCAAACCGATGGCAGACCGTCTCCATTTGGGAAAACAGTTTTGACATACTGTGCAGTTCTCCTTACATCTTCCAATGGGCTTGCGGGCCGCCTTATTGGGCAGCGCCGGGTTTGAGTACCTTCTTGATGTTTTTTTCAATTTTGGCACGGGGCAGCATCACTTCGCGGCCGCAGCCCGTGCAGCGGATCTTGAAATCCATGCCCACCCGCAGCACCTCAAAGCTGGAAGCACCGCAGGGGTGCTTTTTCCGGGTGAGGATGGTATCCCCCACTGCGATATCCATAGGCAACTCCCTCCTGCCGGGCACACTGCCCGGCGGTGCGGCGGCACCCGGTGCCTTACCGCACATACAAATATAGTATAAACCAAACTCGTATAAAATGCAAATGTCCGCGCATAGAGTTTTAATGCCGGTTCCCCTTTGCGGGCCGACGTGCAGCGGAAAACGCTAAAACAACACAGAAAGAGGAAGAAATCATGATGCAGACATTCCGTACTGAAGGCAGCTACCGTACCGCCGACCATCTGACCCCCGCCGAATTGCGTGCAGCCATTGCCAGCCGCGAAATTTTGCAAAGCACCGCGCTGGCTTTTGACACCCAGCGCCAGCTCCGGTTTGAGCTGGGCGGCATGAAAGCCGTGATGCCCTTTGCCCAATGTGCCGACGGAGCCGAGAGCGGTACGGTGCGGGACATTGCCGTGCTGACCCGGGTGGGCCGCCCCACCTGTTTTGTGATCGATGCGCTGGATACCGACGAGGTCGGCCAGCCCTGCTACCGCCTTTCCCGGGCCGAGGCTCAGCGGATGTGCAAGGCCGACTATCTGGATGCCCTGCAGCCCGGCGATATCCTGCCCTGTACCGTGACCCACATTGAACCCTTTGGGGCCTTTTGCGATGTCGGGTGCGGCATCAGCGCCCTGCTGCCCATCGACTGTATGTCGGTCAGCCGCATCTCCTCCCCTGCCGACCGGGTGAGCGTGGGCCAGCAGATCCTGTGCGCGGTCAAGAACCGGGACGTGCAGGGGCGGTTCGTGCTGACCATCCGGGAGCTGCTGGGCACTTGGGAGGAAAACGCCGCCGGGTTCACGGTGGGCGAGACTGTGGTGGGCATTGTGCGGAGCGTGGAGGAATACGGCACCTTTGTGG
>CAVDVT010000136.1:0-4994 GCA_963612415.1 bacterium
ATGTTACTGCTATTGTACCATGCCACACCGCGCTGTCAACCGGGAAAGTACGACTTTTATCGTCAATACGACGAAAAATGCGGCTGATTTTTGACACTTTTCACGAAGAAAACCCAAATTGCGGACAATTTTCCTTGGAATCTGTTTCTTCCAAACGGACAGGGAATGTGATATCCTAGTAAAGGAAAACTTGCTCACCCTCTCCGTCAGCGCTTGCGCGCTGCTACCTCTCCCGAAGGGCGAGGCTTTGGCAGGCCGGATGGGTCTGAGCTGGAGAAAGAAAGTTTTCGGCACCGGAAACGACCGGGCTCCGCTGTACAGGTCAGTTGCTGATAAGGAATAAGGAGTATGTGTTATGACTGAATTCAAGCCCATCAAGGAAGGCAAAGTCCGCGAGATCTACGACAATGGCGACAGCCTGATCATGGTTGCCACCGACCGCATCTCTGCATTCGATGTGATCCTGAAAAATAAAGTGACCAACAAGGGCAAGGTGCTGACCCAGATGAGCAAGTTCTGGTTCGACTACACCCGCGATGTTCTGCCCAACCACATGCTGAGCGTGGACACCGCCGATATGCCTGAGTTTTTCCGCACCCCTGCATTTGAGGGCCGCAGCATGATGTGCCGCAAGCTGACCATGCTGCCCATTGAGTGCATCGTGCGCGGCTACATCACCGGCAGCGGCTGGGCAAGCTACCAGAAGGACGGCACGGCCTGCGGCATCAAGCTGCCCGAGGGCCTGCAGGAGTCCCAGAAGCTGCCTGAGCCCATCTACACCCCTTCCACCAAGGCAGAGATCGGCGACCACGACGAGAACATCAGCTTTGAGCAGAGCATCGAGGTGCTGGAAAAGCTGTTCCCCGGCCACGGCGAGGACTACGCCACCAAGCTGCGGGACTACACCATTGCCCTGTATAAAAAGTGTGCTGAGTACGCTTTGTCCCGCGGCATCATCATTGCCGACACCAAGTTTGAGTTTGGCCTGGATGAGAACGGCAACGTGGTGCTGGGCGATGAGATGCTGACCCCGGATTCCTCCCGCTTCTGGCCGCTGGAAGGCTATGAGGCAGGCCACGGCCAGCCCTCCTTTGACAAGCAGTTCGTCCGCAACTGGCTCAAGGCCAACCCCGACAGCAACTATGATCTGCCCCAGGACATCATCGACAAGACCATTGCTAAGTATGAGGAAGCTTACCAGCTGCTCACCGGCAAGACCCTGTAATCCCTGAAGAATTTTTAAGCCCTCTCCGCCCCGCCGCGGAGGGGGCATTTTTGTTGACATTTCGACAAAACAGGTGTATCGTTATTCTGTATGAGAAAACGGCATGCCCTCTCCGTCTTTGCTTCGCAAATCCACCTCTCCCAAAGGGAGAGGCGATTGCGGCCTTTCGGAAAAAGCGGAGTGATTTTATGCAGTCAGCCGATAAGATGCGTTGGCTCCCCCTTTGGGCGAGCCTGAGAGGGCGTTTCAACTTAAGAGGAGAACTATGAACGCAACAGAAAACAAATCCAAACTGATGACGGAGGGCAGCATCTGGAAAAGCATCCTGCTGTTCTCGGTGCCGCTGATCCTAGGCAACCTGCTCCAGCAGCTGTACAACACCGCCGACTCCATCATTGTGGGCAACTTTGTGGGCAGCAACGCGCTGGCGGCCGTGGGCTCCAGCGGCTCACCCATCTTCCTGCTCATCGGCTTCAGTCAGGGCATTGCCGTGGGTGCGGGCGTGGTGGTCAGCCAGTTCCTGGGTGCAAAAGACAAGCAGGGCGCCCATGTGTCGGTCCACACCTCGCTGGCGCTGGCCACCATTCTGGGGGCCATCCTCACGGTGGGCGGCATTGCCATCAGCCGCACCCTGCTCACGGCCATGAATACCCCCGCCGAGGTGCTGGAGGACGCTGTGACCTACATGCAGCTCTACTTTGGCGGTGTGCTGTTCAGCGTGGTGTACAATATGGCCGCCGGCATCCTGAACGCCGCCGGCAACTCCCGCCGCAGCCTGCTGTATCTGGGCGTGGCCTCCATCACCAACATCATCCTGGATCTTGTCCTCATTGCCGGGCTGAAGATGGGCGTGGCCGGTGCGGCCATTGCCACCGATATCAGCCAGCTGGTGTCCTGTGTGCTGTCCCTGCGGTTCCTCATGCGGGTGGAAGATGACTACCGTGTGATTGCAAAGGATGTCCGGGTGAACAAAAACATGGCGGGCAAGATCATCCGGGTGGGCCTGCCCACCGGCATCCAGAACATGGTCATCTCCCTGTCCAACATTCTGGTGCAGGCCAGTGTCAACGGCTACGGCGCCGCCGCCATGGCGGGCTTTGCCGCTTACATGAAGGTGGACGGCTTCAACATCCTGCCCATCATGAGCTTCAGCATGGCGGCCACCACGTTTGTGGGCCAGAATTTTGGCGCGGGCAAGTACGACCGCGTGAAAAAGGGAATGTGGCTCACGGTCATCATGAGCTTTGTGTACACCATCCTTACCGGTGTGCTGCTGCTCACCTTCCAGAGCCCCATCATGCACCTGTTCACCAGCGACGAGACCGTGGTGGCCTTTGGCTGCCAGGCAATGCACTATTTCTGCCCCTTCTACTGGCTGCTGGGCATCCTGCACGGCCTTGCGGGCACGGTGCGCGGCACCGGCAAAAGCGTGCCGCCCATGGTGGTGCTGCTGGTGTCACTGTGCCTGTTCCGCATCGTCTGGATCCAGTTCTTCCTCTCGGCCTTTGCGGGCATTGAGGGCGTGTTCGTCCTTTACCCGGTGTCCTGGGGCCTTGGCGCAGTGCTGATGATCCTGTACACCTGGAAGGGAAAATGGCTTTGCGTCGAATAAAAGAAATGGCGACGCATTTCGGACGGCGTGAAAAATGACCCGGCGTCCCCCTTCCGGCCCTTCAAATCTTGCGGAAAGTTGTCGAAAAATGCCCGGGGGGGGGGTAAAAAGATGGGAGAATTGGTTGATTTTTGCCAGAAAACGCCGTATAATAGAGCATAAGTAAGCCTGTGTTACCGCAGTGCGGAAAAACCGGACACAGGGCAGGGAAAGGAGGATCTGGATGGAAAAAACACAGGCCCGGGCCGTTGAGACCTACATCCAGAATCTGCGCACGGTGCGCGCACTTTCCAAGCCCCGTTTTACTGAGGGCGAGACCTCCGACGAGGTGCTGGCGCAGATCCAGCAGAACGCCGTGACCTGCCACACCCTGATGCGGCAGAACAATGCCCTGCTGCAGAGCTGCATCTTTGACCGCGACCCCGCCGCCCTGACGGAAGACGAGATCGCCGAGCTGGAGTCCTGCGCGGGAAAGCTGTTCAATTACTCCAACAGTGAGGACTCCGGCGTTGCCTACAAGATCCACCAGCTGCTGCTGGAGAATGCCCGCCGCCGGGGCGACCTGCCCCAGCTCATCAAGGAGCTGTACCACACCGGTGTCACCCTGCACTACCTCAATGTCCGGGACGAGGCCATGGACATCAACCTGCTGGGGGATGAGATCCAGCCTTATTTCAATGAGGCCGCCGGATACATGGACCAGTACGAGAACCTGGACAAGACCACCCGGCAGTACCTTCTGCGCTGTGTGGGCAACACCCGGCTGGGAATGTCCCGCCGCAGCTACGAGGACAGCCGCCGGTATCTGGAACGGTTCGATTATGCCATGAGCATTTTTGAATCGCCCTATTACCGCGAGATGGATCCGGATTTCCCGTGGGACAGCTATGCTTACTCCATGCACATGGACCGGATGACCCTGATGGGCCACCTGCGGGCAGAAGATGACCCGGAAGTGGCCCGGAAGCTGCTGGGATCGGCAGAGTACATCTGGGCCCACCAGAAGAACTATAAAGATGAAGAAGCCCGCCTGCAGAACTGGCGGGTGAGCTACTTTTATTATGCCGCCCGCTACCACGCCGGGGTGGGCAGCCTGGAAGAACTGCTGGATGTTTTTCTGGATGTGGAAAAACACGCCGACAGCCGGGACCACTCTGCTGAGGGCATCAACCGGAATCTGGCTGCAGTGGCTTATCTGATCCGCTATGCCAAGGATCTGGACGAAGCTGGCCAGAAGCGCTATGGCCCGGCCATTGCACAGGCCCGCCGCCACGCCTACCAGTATCTGGATCAGATCCCGGGCAGTCAGTACCCCCGTGTGCTGAGCTATGCCGCCTGGGAGCTGAGCATGGTGAGCGGCAGTTCCGATGAAACGGAGACCCACCGGGTGCTGGACAGCATTCTGGCCGGGCACAAGCCCACCTATGTTCACTCGCTGATGGTGGCCGGGCTGACCCGTGCGTTGGTGAAGCGGCTGGCTGAAGCCGACCCCGAAGCCCTGATCGGAACGCTGGGCTGCAGAAGCGCCGCGGAAGTACAGGCACAAACGGAGACCCTGTGCCGGACCGCCTATGAATGCGGCCTGTACCACGACATTGGCAAGAGCGCGGTCATCATGTACATCGACAACAACGCCCGCCGCCTGCTGGACGAGGAGTTCCGCTGCATCCAGAGTCACCCGCAGGTGGGGTATAACCTGCTGCGGAACATGGGCTACTGCAGGCATCTTGCCCCGGCGGCCCTCTACCACCACTGCTATTACAACGGGCAGGGCGGCTACCCCGGCGGAAAGAGCCCCTGCCCGGCCGAGGTCAAGGGCATTGTGGATGCCCTGAGCGTGGCCGACTCGCTGGACGCCGCCACCGACAACATCGGCCGCTGCTACAACACCGCAAAACCTTTCCGGGTATTGCTGGAGGAACTGCGTGCCCAGTGCGGCACCCGCTATGCTCCCCGTGTTGTGGCTCTGTTTGAGGATGAGGACTTCTGCACACAGCTTGCCAGCGCACTGGATGCAGAGCGAAAAAAGATATACCTGCAGGTCTACCATGTAGGCGAAGAATAAAAACAGAAAATGCCGCTGTGCCCGCAAAGCACGGCGGCATATTTTTGTGTCTGGTTCAGGCAGGGGGAATGCCGTACAGCGCCGGCACCTGC
>CAVDVT010000137.1:0-4918 GCA_963612415.1 bacterium
GCCCCACCACCATGCCCTCCGGCAGGTTATGCAGGGTAACCGCCAGCACCATTTTGCCGCCCCGGTCTGGCCCGGCATCCAGCAGACAGCCTGCCAGCCGCTCCAGCTGCAGCAGCCCCACCGCGCCCAGCAGCAGGCCTGCTGTGGGCGGCAGCCAGCCCGGCAGCGGGCCGGCCTCCGCCCGTTCAATGGCCGGGAGCAGCAGGCTCCATACACTGGCTGCCAGCATGATGCCTGCTGCCATGCCGCAGAGCATCCGCCGGGTGGCCGGTTCTTCTGTTTTCCGCAGCAGGAACACCCCCGCCGCCCCGGCTGTGGTGCAGAGCGCCGGCAGCAAAAGCACTGCCGCAATGAGAAAGATCCCGTTCAAAACGCATTCCCCCTTCTTACCGATGTATGCAGGAAGGAGGAATGTGGTGAGGGGCCGCTTCCAACAGCCTTAGAACGAGACGGCGTCTTCCGGAGCAGCTTCCAGCTTTACCTTGTTTCTTCCTCCTCAAAAATCATCTTCGGTGTCATCCCAGCTGTCCTCGCTCTCGGTGAGGTCGTCCCCGGCATCTGCCGTGCCAAAGATGCGGTCAAACGCCGTCTGGTACTGTGCATACCCTTCGTCTCCAACGCCAAAGTAACCAAAGTCAAAGTCTTTCATGTCTGTTTCCTCCGTAATCATCCGGGAACTCTCTGTTCCTCTGCTGTGGCCCTATTATAGCCCCGTAAAAGACCAATAAGTTGTACTTTCAACTGATTTTTCAGAGTTTTTTCCGGTTTTGCAAAAGAAAAGCCGCCCCGGGGGAAAGTTTTCTCTCAGGGCGGCGCTTCTGTTACCGGGTCATTTGGCCCAGGTCACTTCTTCTGTTCCATCGTAATCAAACAGACCGTCGTTCTTTTCTTCCAACGCCTTGATCATGTGGTAGGTATACTCATTGTATGGCGTCGGGATGCCCAACTCTTTTCCCATCCGGATCAGGGCACCGGAGAACATATCGATCTCGGTATGGCGGCCTGCATCCAGATCCTGCAGGGTGGAGTAGCGGGCCGTAGGCGGCACAGCACTGCCCCGCCCGGCGGCGGCATCCACCTTGTCAAAACAGATGCCCTTGGCCGCAGCAATGGCCTCCAGCTCCCGGCGCAGGCCATCGCTGATGGCCTTCATGTGGATGCTGTCGCGGTAGCAGCCCACACCTGCGCCCAGAATGGCCTGCGGTAGGTTGTTGCAGACGTTCAGCCGGAACTTGGCCCACATCTCAGCGCGGATGTCCTCCGTCACGCGGGCGCGGACGCCACTGCCCGCAAACAGTTCTTCGATGGCCCGGACCCGCTCGCTTTCAAACGGTGCTTCCAGTTCTCCGTAGATGATGCCCAGCGTTGCTTCCGGGTCAAAGTGGAAGCCGTCGGCCTCCTTATGGGATGCCACCTTGATAAAGGAACGGATCAGATGGGCATCGCCCACCTGTGCGCCGATCAGCTCCTCGCTATCCACACCATTCATCAGGCTCATCACGATGGTGTTCTCCCCCACTGCGGCCCGGATGCTGTCCATGGCCCCGGGCAGGGCCCCATATTTCAGGCAGACCACCAGCAGATCCACGCCGTGTGCTTCTTCCGGCGTCCAGACCTCCGGGCGGTAGGTCACTCCGTTGATCCCGCAGCCATTCTGTTTCAGCCGCTCCGCACGCTCTCCTTCTGCCAGAACGCCCAGACGGACGCCCTCTTTGCCAGAAAGGCCCCAGATGACATAGGAACCTACTGCTCCGGCGCCCAGCACTGCAACCGATTCAATTTTCATCGTTCTTTCCCTCTTTCAAGATCTTCTGGATCCCGGCCAGATCCTGAACAAAGTAGATCCCCGCCTGCCGTTCCGGCGTGGACAGTCCTTTAGCCAGCATCTCATTCAGCAGGACCTTCAGACCGTTGTAATAACCATTCAGATCGTACAGGATGCAGGGGGCATCCAGATGCTTCAGCGACACCTTGGACATCACCTCTGCGATCTCCTCCAGCGTGCCGGTTCCGCCCGGGAATGCGATAAAGGCATCCCCCAGCTCGATCATCTTCGTCTTCCGCTCGGTCATATCTTTTGTTACGATAAGCTTTGTCAGCCCCTCGTGCTGCAGCTCCCCCTGCACAAAAAACTCCGGCTCCACACCGATCACTTCGCCCCCGGCATTCAGGGTGCTTTCTGCGATCTCGCCCATCAGGCCGCAGCGGGAGCCGCCGTAGATCAGCGTATTCCCACTTTCGCCGATCCAACGGCCCAGTTCCTGCACAGCCTGCTTCAGGGCCGGGTCATTGCCTGCATTGGCCCCCAGATATACTGTGATATTCATCGTTCTTTCCTCCCCCGTTCTGTCTGGAATGGTTTTATTGTACCACGCCTTGACCCCACAGGAAAGGGGCACCCCCATTTTTCCTTGCAAATGCAGCCGGACTGTGCTATGCTGGGTAGAAAAAGGGGGCTTTTTATGAAAACCGCACTGACCATTGCAGGCAGCGATTCCAGCGGCGGTGCCGGCATTCAGGCCGACATCAAGACCATGACGGCAAACGGCGTTTTTGCCATGAGTGCCATTACTGCACTGACTGCCCAGAACACCACCGGCGTGACCGGCATTTTTGAAACGACGCCGGAGTTTCTGGCCCAGCAGCTGGATGCTGTTTTCACCGATATCTTCCCGGATGCCGTCAAGATCGGCATGGTGTCTTCGGCAGACCTGATCCAGGTCATTGCTGAAAAGCTGCGCCGGTACGATGCCCGGCACATTGTGGTGGACCCTGTGATGGTCGCCACCTCCGGCTCCAAACTGCTGCAGGATAACGCCATCCAGACCCTGACCGGACAGCTGCTGCCCATGGCAGAAGTCGTGACCCCCAACATCCCGGAAGCAGAGATCCTGTCCGGGATGACCATTACGGATGCTGCCGGGATGGAAGCTGCCGCCCGGTACATCAGCGAGACCTACGGCTGTGCCGTCCTCTGCAAGGGCGGCCACAAGGTCAACGATGCCGATGACCTGCTCTGGCGGAACGGCAGCGGCAAGTGGTTCCACGGCGAGCGCATTGCCAACCCCAACACCCACGGTACCGGCTGCACTCTTTCCAGCGCCATTGCCTCCAATCTGGCAAAGGGTTACGATCTGGACACCTCTGTGGAGCGGGCCAAGGCTTACATTTCCGGCTGCCTTTCAGCCATGCTGGATCTGGGCCGCGGTTCCGGCCCTATGGATCACACCTTTGCGCTGCGGGGCGATTTTGTGCGCAGCTGAGTCCGTTTCAGGAAGGAGATCTGCATGACTTATACCGTTGGCGAAATGGCCAAACTGCTGGAAGTGCCCGCTTCCACCCTGCGCTATTATGACAAAGAGGGCCTGCTGCCCTTTGTGGCCCGTTCTTCCGGCGGCATCCGCATCTTTCAGGATTCCGACCTCGAGTGGCTGCGGGTCATTGGCTGCATGAAAAAAGCCGGCATGTCCTTGAAGGACATCCGGCAGTACATTGAGCTTGCCATGCGGGGCGATGATACCATCGACGCCCGGCTGGCATTGTTCCGCCACCAGCGCGACGTGCTGGAACAGCAGATGAAAGAACTGCAGCACACCATGGATATGGTGAACTACAAGTGCTGGTATTACGAGACCGCCAAGGCTTCCGGCACCGTGGAAGTACCCAAGTGCATGGCGGACGGCGAAGTTCCCGAGGCATTCCAGAGCATCCGCCGGGAGCTGAAACAAGCCCCGAACGGCTGAATCACAGCCCCCAGAATAAAATCCCAAGCCCCGCCGACGCCAGGATCATGGCGATCGGCGACGGGGCTTTTTTTGTTTTTCTCCGGTAAAGGAGATGTGCCGCCCAGAGCAGGGCAAAGACCAGAATGGACTTGGCATCCGGTGCAATTTTTTCAGAGAGCCCGGCAAATCCGCCCAGCGTCGTCAGCATCATGTTGAGCGCCGTGGCCAGGATCATGGCCACCACACAGGGCCGCACACCGGAAAGGAACGCCTCCACGCCAGCATACTTCATCAGGTTTTTCAGCACCGCTGCAATGAGCAGGATAATGAAAAACGAGGGCAGCACCACACCCAGCGTGGCAAAAAAGGCTCCGGCCAGCCCACCCTGAGACGAACCGATGAAGGTTGCCATGTTGACTGCCAGCGGCCCCGGGGTGGACTCCGACACCGCAATGAAACTCAGGAACTCGCTCTCCGTCAGCCAGCCATGGTTCAGCACCGTTTCCCGCACCAGCGAGATCATGCCGTAGCCGCCGCCAAAAGAAAGGGTGCCGATCATCAGGAAGTTCAGAAACAACTGCAGGTAGATCATTTCCGTTCCCCCTTTCTCAGCCGCTTCAGCAGGTACAGCAGCACCCCTGCCGCCCCACAGAGCAGGATGTAAAAGATGGAGGAAAACGACACTGCCAGCACCGAGCAGCCCACCATGGCCGCCACGACGCCAGTCAGCACCACCGTGTTGAAAACGTTTCTTTCCAGATTTTTCAGCATCTTCAGCCCCGCCGAGAGGATGAGGTAGATCACGCAGACCTGAATGCCCCGGAACGCGCTGGCGACCAGTGAAAGGCTTAGGAACCGGTCAAAAAAGAGGGAGATCAGGTAGATGACCAGAAACGACGGGATACAGACCGCCAGGGTGGATGCTGCAGCGCCCTCCACCCCTTCGATCTTATAACCAATGTAAGTTGCGCTGTTTACCGCCATGGGGCCCGGAGTAGACTCCGCAATGGCCACCATGTCCAGAAATTCTTCCCGGCTCACCCACTGCTTTTCTTCTACGAACTCATGCTCCAGCAGAGCAACCATGGCATAGCCGCCGCCAAAGGTGAACGCCCCGATCTTCAGGAACGTCCGGAACAGTTCTGCCGTCTTTTTCACATCCATCACCTCATTACCGCTTCATTCTAACACAC
>CAVDVT010000138.1:0-4910 GCA_963612415.1 bacterium
GCGCCACACTCATCAGGTAAGGCACGTACCGCTTTCCGCTCTCGCCCAGCAGGCCCACAAAGAAATCGTTGATGGTAGTCACCACGGTTTCCAGAATGGCCTGCCGCTTGGTGATGTGGTCTACCCGCAGATCCCGCGTGAGCAGGATGGAGCCGATGACCAGAAACGCCATGATGCCCCAGCTTACGACCACCGATTCCGGGATCTGCAAGCCAAAGACCGAGACCATGTCAACGTTCAGTTCTTCTTTCAAAGCAGCAGTCAACGCATTCATTGATTTGCACTCTCTCCTTTCTCATTTTGTGTTCAGTATCATAGCACGAATCCTGCCGGTTTTACAGCCCCCGCACCCAGTTTCTACTTTTTGTTATATTCCATTTCTGCCTTGGGAGAAAACAGTTGTGCATTTTGCAAAAAGTTCAGGTTCAAAACTATACTTTTTGCACAAGTTCTTTGCTGATTCTTAGCCATTCGTTCCGTTTTTTGAGGCAGAGCGAAGCAAAATCGGCAGAATTATTCACTATTTGTATATCAGGCATATCAAATTTATATAGCCGGAAAGGCTGAAATTCTGTTAAGAAACCCGCTCCGGCTTGCCTGAGAGGGCGAATACCTATTTATATAGCCCCACCTCTCCCCTTCTCCCAATGTATCCCAGTTTTTTGTATTATTGGTGCAAAAGTATGTTTTATTTGTTGTACACTCTGCGAATAGACAAACCCCAACTCTTTGAGTATAATAAAGCCAGAAACCAGAGAAGTACAGCAGAAGCTCAAATGAGAGCTAACCCCGCTGACTTGAAGCAGAAAGGAGCGAGACCGATGGTCGATATGGAACCCGCACAGTTTGGACAGACTGTCGGGATTCGCTGAGAAGCAAAACAGAGGCTCTCCACAAACGGGATGTTTCCCCCGTATAAAAAGACAAAAACAAAGAGCCGGTCTTGAGCATCAATAACGCGAAAACAGAACAGTCTGTCGAAATAGATCCCTGGCAATTCAAATAGATCCGCCCGAGGTGATCTCCCATGATGAGGAAATTAGCACGGATGCACCTGTTTGAATGAGCAAAAAGGAGTAACTCCAATGTACTGAGCAGTGGAACCCCTGGCAAATCTAACTCGAAAGAATGTGGTAATATGAAATTCATCTTCATGATCTCTGTACCGCAGTCCAACAGTTAAGAGAAGGGTCAGTCCAATGTACTAGAGTAATTTATCCCCTTGCAAAAGTCTTCAGTTTCAAGTAGTTTCTAAGGAGAGTCACCCTATGAAACGCATACTCCGAAAATGAGGAAACACGAGGATAAGAGGCTTATGACTCCGAAGAAGTAAGTATCCAGCCGGACGATGGCTTGCAACCGCATCGTCCGGCTGGTTTTTTATTGTAGGCAAACTTGAATGCCGTCCTTGTTTTTCTGCGGTATTCTGTTATACTTGTTGAAAAGATAGGAGGTGCATTTTCCATGACAGGTTCTGTTCTTTTTACAATTGCACTCACGGTACTGTGGCTTATTGCAGGTGTACGCGACCTGATGGGCAAGGACCCGCTCATCAACCTCCCCTTCAACCAGTACGACCGCGACCCCGAATATCGGGCGTTCTGGCAGAAGAAAAACGGCATCTGGGAGCTGGTCAACGGCATTGCGTTTGGCCTTTCCAATATCCTGATCGTGTTCCCGGCCGCCCGCACAGCCCGCATTGTAGTCGGGGTGGTCATGGTGATCGTGGATGTCATCTACGTCGTCGCCTATGAATCGTGGGAACATAGCGATGACTGACGATTTCTGCATCGTTTCTATTCCAAAAACGACATTGCACCTCCTGCCTTTCTCTGCTACAATAGAGAAAAACGCAGGAGGTATTTTTTATGGTCAAGCACATCATTCTCTGGCAGCTGAAGGACGAGCTGTCTGACGCCGAAAAGGCCGCCGTGAAGGCAGGCATCAAGGAAGGGCTGGAGGGCCTTGCAGGCCAGATCCCGGGCCTGGTGGAGATCAAGGTCAACGCCAACGGCCTGCCCTCCTCCAACGCGGACGTGATGCTGGATACCACCTTCACCGATGCCGCATCCCTGAAGGGCTACTCCACCCACCCCGCCCATGTGGCCGTGGCCAACAGCAAGGTGCGGCCCTACTATAAGACGAGAGTTTGTTTGGATTACGAGGTATAATGGGCAGGCGCCTGCTCTGTACAACCTCTCCGTCATCATCGCTGACGCTCGATGCCACCTCCCCTAGTAGGGGAGGCCTTGGCAGAACGGGAAAGCCTTCCCCTCGAGGGGAAGGTGGCCCGCAGGGCCGGATGAGGTGGAAACCAACCGGGAGATGGCGTTTCCCTTTACGCTTACACCTCATCAGTCTGCTTCGCAGACAGCTTCCCCTCAAGGGGAAGCCTTGCGCCTTACGGTATAGTTTCCAGTTGACAAACCCACCGTTTTTGCGTATTATAATAGGAACAAGGGGTTCGTATGCCCTTTGGTAAAAAGCGAACCGCTTTGACGAGGAGAGTACGCCCCGCCTGCGCCTGACAGAAAGCCCGAAGGATGGAACCGGGCAGGCCGCACGGAGCCGAACATGGCCTCTGAGCCGCCGGGGCGAAGTGCATGGCACCAAGCCCCCGCCGGGTGCGCCCGTTACCGCGCTGGCGCTGGCCCCGCTGCCAGCACGCAAGGCTGTGCCCGCAAGGGCGCGGCGAAGCAAGGTGGTACCACGGAAGTTCAGCTCCCGTCCTTGTCCGGATGTTTCCGGCAGGACGGGAGCTTTTTTGTGACACAGCCACAACAGAAAGGAAGATCGAACCCCCATGAGTGAACACAAGACATTCTACCTCACCACCCCCATCTATTACCCCAGCGACAAGCTGCACATCGGCCACAGCTACACCACCGTGGCCTGCGATGCACTGGCCCGCTTCAAGCGGATGCAGGGCTACGACGTGATGTTCCTGACCGGCACCGACGAACACGGCCAGAAGATCCAGGACAAGGCTGCTGACGCCGGTGTGACCCCCAAGGAGTATGTGGACAAGATCGTTGCCACGGTCAAAGACCTGTGGAAGCTGCTGGATGTCAGCTACGACCGCTTTATCCGCACCACCGACGACTACCACATGGAGACCTGCCAGAAGATCTTTACCAAGCTGTACGAGCAGGGCGATATCTACAAGGGCGAGTACATCGGCCACTACTGCAAGCCCTGCGAGAGCTTCTGGACCGACAGCCAGCTGGTGGACGGCAAGTGCCCCGACTGCGGCCGCGAGGTCTACGACGCCCACGAGGAAGCTTACTTCTTCAAGACCGGCAAGTACGCCGACCGCCTGCTGAAGTATTATGAGGAGAACCCCCAGTTCATCCAGCCCGAGAGCCGGAAGAACGAGATGATCGCCTTTATCAAGCAGGGCCTGCAGGACACCTGCGTGTCCCGCACCTCCGTCAAGTGGGGCATCCCTGTCCCCTTTGACCCCAAGCACACCATGTATGTGTGGGTGGACGCCCTGAGCAACTATATCTCCGCGCTGGGCTACGGCAACGAGACCTACCACGACTACGACAAGTTCTGGCCTGCCGACCTGCACATGGTGGGCAAGGAGATCCTGCGCTTCCACACCATCCTGTGGCCTGCCATGCTGATGGCTCTGGATCTGCCCCTGCCCAAGCGGGTGTTCGGCCACGGCTGGCTGCTGATGAACGGCGGCAAGATGTCCAAGTCGGTGGGCAACGTGGTGGACCCCGTTGTTCTGTGCGACCGCTACGGCGTGGACGCCATCCGCTACTTCCTGCTGCGTGAGATCCCCTTTGGCAACGACGGCATGTTCACCAACGAGGCCCTGATCAACCGCATCAACAGCGACCTGGCCAACGACCTGGGCAACCTGCTCAGCCGCACCGTGGCCATGTGCGAGAAATATTTTGGCGGCAGCGTCCACAATGTGGCCGGCACCGAGGCCATTGACACCGAGCTGGAGACCATGGTCAACGAGCTGCTGGGCAAGGTGACCGCCGACATGGACAACCTGACCATCCCCCAGGCCCTGATGGAGATCTTTGCGGTGATCCAGCGCGCCAACAAGTACATCGACGAGACCGCCCCCTGGGCACTGGCCAAGGACGAGGCCAACAAGGCACGGCTGGAGAGCGTGCTGTACCACCTGTGCGAGGCACTGCGGGTGTGCGGCATCCTGCTGAACGCCTACCTGCCCACCACGGCTCCCAAGATGATGGATCAGCTGGGTCTGGACGCCGCTGCTCTGGACCTGACCAAGGCTGTGTACGGCGCACAGGAGAGCTACACCGTCCACAAGGGCGACGCCCTGTTCCCCCGCATCGACGTGGCAAAGGAGATCGCCCACCTGAAGGAGGAGGACGAGAAGCGGAAGGCTGCCGCACAGGCCGCCAACAAGGCCAAGGAAGAAGCCGAGAAGGCTGCCAAGGCTGCTGCCGCCCCCGCCGCCGAGAGCGCTGTGGACTTTACCCACGAGGCTGAGATCGACTTTGACACCTTCTGCAAGGTGGAGCTGCGCGTGGCCGAAGTGCGCGCCTGCGAGAACCTGAAGGAGAGCAAGAAGCTGCTCCACCTGACCGTGTTTGACGGCGAGCGGGAGCGCTGCATCCTGTCCGGCATTGCCAAGTGGTTCAAGCCGGAAGACCTGATCGGCAAGAAGATCGGCATCGTGTGCAACCTGGCACCCCGCCCCATGATGAAGGGCAAGTATGTCAGCGAGGGCATGATCTTTGCCGCAGACACCGCCGACGGCGGCTGCTCCATCGCCTTCTACGGCGACGACACCCCCGTGGGCAGCCGCATCCACTAAGGCCATGGAACAGCAGCTGACCCGTGCCGAAAAACTGGACCAGTGGTTCGGCACCCCGGTATTCGCCGTGACCATTGCCATTTTGTGCAATGCCATGTGG
>CAVDVT010000139.1:0-4908 GCA_963612415.1 bacterium
GGGCTCAACCGTCTCAGCCGTATCCTCGCCAAACAGCAGGCGCTCGTACTCGTCCAGCTCCTTTTCGCGGCGGTGCAGATAGACGGCCACGGCGGCCAGCGCACCGGCCACAGCAGCCAGCGTTGCGATAACAGCGATCAGACAGGATTTCTTCATGGGACACACTCCTTTTTTGTGGGAACGGTGGTTCGACCGAACAGTACAATGCGATGTTACCGATATTATACCCGTAAAAAGGAAAAATTACAACCGGAAATCCGGAAATTTCATCAAACCGGTGCGGTCACAGCAGCTTCTGGAGCAGCAGTTTCCGGTAAGCCTTGAACGCCCCGGGCAGGGTGTATTCGGCTTCCAGCTGTTCTCTGCCGGCCCAGACACAGCCCGCCGGGGCATCCTGTGCCGGAACAGTGAGGGCATAGCCGCTCTGGTGCCACTCGATGTGGCTGAAGATGTGCTTTGCCTTGGGCAGAGCGGTGGGCACAGTACCGGTGCAGTCCACCCCCAGGGCCGCCAGCTTTGCCAGCATTTCGTCGGCGGAGAGGGCTGCATCTTCCCACAGCACCGGCTGCCACAGCCCGGCCAGCAGGCCCTTTTCGGGCCGCTGCTGGAGCAGCACCCGGCCCCCGTTCAGCGCCAGCGCCACGGACACCGGCGTGATCCGCCGGGCCTTGGGGGGCGTTTTCTGGGGCAGGGAGAGGGCGGTGCCGGCGGCATGGGCCTGGCACCGCCCGGCCAGCGGGCACTGCTCACACAGAGGGGCGCCGTTGGGCACGCAGACCAGCGCGCCCAGCTCCATCAGCGCCTGATTGTAATCGCCGGGGGCCTGCGGAGGCTGGTGTTCCATGACCCGGGCCGTAAAAGCTTTTTTCACCGCCGGGTCGGTCACAAGGCGGTCGTCGTTGTACAGCCGAGCAAACACCCGCAGCACATTGCCGTCCACGGCGGGCACCGGGATGCCAAAGCTGATGGACGCAATGGCCCCGGCGGTATAATCCCCGATGCCGGGCAGGGCCCGCAGGGCGGCATAGTCGGCAGGCAGCTGCCCGCCGTACTGCTCACAGACAATCTTTGCGGCCTTCTGCAGGTTGCGCACCCGGCTGTAATAGCCAAGACCTTCCCACAGTTTGTGCAGCTTTTCTTCTTCGCACTCTGCCAGTGCCGGGATGTCCGGCAGGGCAGCCAGAAAGCGCTCATAGTAAGGCAGCGCCGCCGAGACACGGGTCTGCTGGAGCATGATCTCGCTCAGCCAGACGTGGTAGGGGCTGGGGTCGGTGCGGAAGGGCAGCACCCGCTGGTTGGCATAGAACCAGTTGAGAAGGGCCGGTGAAATGTTTTCCACGGAAAGTTACCTCGCTGTTAAAAAAGAGCCGCCGCTTTCGGCGGCAGCTCTCCGAAATTTTTAAAAACCGTAAGCCGTACGGGGGAAGGGCAGCACGTCACGGATGTTCTGGATGCCCGTGAGGTACATGATGAGGCGCTCAAAGCCCAGGCCGTAACCGGCGTGTTCCACACCGCCGAACTTGCGCAGGTTGAGGTACCAGTCGTAGCTGGACTTGTCCAGACCCAGCTCGTCCATGCGGGCCACCAGCTTGTCGTAGTCTTCCTCACGCTGGCTGCCGCCGATCAGCTCGCCGATGCCGGGCACCAGCATATCGGCTGCGGCCACGGTCTTGCCGTCCTCGTTCTGCTTCATGTAGAAGCTCTTGATCTCCTTGGGGTAATCGGTGACAAAGACGGGCTTCTTGAACACCACCTCGGTCAGGTAGCGCTCATGCTCGGTCTGGATGTCCACGCCCCACTCCACAGGGAACTGGAACTTCTTGTTGTTCTTCTTCAGCACCTCAATGGCGTCGGTGTAGCTGATGCGGCCGAACTCGCTGTTTGCCACCAGCTCCAGGCGCTCGATCAGGCCCTTGTCGATGAACTGGTTGAAAAAGGCCATCTCATCGGGGCAGTTGTCCAGCACGTAGCGGATGACATACTTGGTCATGGCCTCGGCGGTGTCCATGTAACCGGCCAGATCACAGAAGGCCATTTCAGGCTCGATCATCCAGAACTCAGCGGCGTGGCGGGTGGTAAAGCTCTTTTCGGCGCGGAAGGTGGGGCCAAAGGTGTACACCTTGCCAAAGGCCATGGCCATGGCCTCGGCTTCCAGCTGGCCGGAAACGGTCAGGTTGACCGGCTTTTCAAAGAAGTCCTTGGTGTAATCCACGGTGCCGTCCTCGTTCTTGGGCACGTTCTCAAGGTCCAGGGTGGTCACGCGGAACATCTCACCGGCACCCTCGCAGTCGGAGGCAGTCAGCAGCGGAGAGTGTGCATAGACAAAGCCGTTCTCCTGGAAGAACTTGTGGATGGCGTAAGCGGCCACGCTGCGCACCCGGAATGCGGCGTTGAAGGTGTTGGTGCGGGGGCGCAGGGTGGGCATGGTGCGCAGATACTCCATACTCATCTTCTTTTTCTGCAGGGGGTACTCGTCGGCAGGGCAGTCGCCCAGGATCTCCACAGAGCCGGCGTTCAGCTCAAAGGGCTGCTTGGCCTGCGGGGTCAGCACCAGCTTGCCCACAACGCGCAGGCTGCTGTACAGGCCGGTGTGGATGACCTCGTCATAGTTTGCCAGCTTGCCGGCTTCCAGCACCACCTGCAGCGTCTTGAAGCAGCCGCCGTCCGATAGGGCGATGAAGCCGATGTTCTTGGAGTCGCGGATGTTCTTGGCCCAGCCGCACACCGTGACCACGGTGCCGTCGGCGGGGGTGTTCTTGTACAGCGAAACGATCTCAGTGCGTTCCATGTTCTTTTCCTCCGAAATAAAATAAAAAGACAGCTTTGCCCTGAATTTTCAGGGCGAACAAGCTGTCTTGTAATGTCCGCGGTGCCACCTGAATTACCGGGAAAAGCCCGGTCGCTCGCGCGCTCAGAAAATAAGCGCTGCCCCGTTAACGCTGGGCTTTGCGGCGCACCTACTGGCGGCAGGGGCAGGCCCCGCCGGGGTTCAGGTTGCAGCTCCCGGGTGTTCGTTCACGCTTTGGCTGTACGCGGCTCTCAGCAGCTGCCGCGCTCTCTGGGACAGGCAGAATGCGCTACTTTTCCCGATCAGTGCTTTTCAGTAGTTACAAAAATAGCACAGCAGCACCGGTTTGTCAATGATTTTTGGGCTGCGGGCTTGCAATCGGCGTAAGAGAATGCTATTATTTATACTGTTATAGTATGTGCCAAAGCCGCACAGAAAATGGACGTATCCCCGGAAAAACGCAGTGAAAGTTTTAGGAGAAAAGCATGAACGAAAATCAAATGACATATCAGAGCGCTGAGGAAGAAGAAATCGACCTGAAGGCGCTGTTGTTCACCCTGCTGCACAAGCTCAAGCCCATCCTGCTCACGGCTGTGGTCTGCGCGGTGCTGGCAGGCGGCTTTGGTCTGGCCAAGAACGCATATTCCAGCTACGCCGCTCAGAAGACGGAGAGCAGCGAGGACGGCACGGTGGTGAAGTCCGCTGCCGAAAAGAAGTACGACGAAGACATGCAGGCTTATCGTAGGGAAAAGACCACCCACGATGACAACATCCGCAATTACCAGAACAGCCTGCAGCAAAATAAGCGCTCCATCGAGACAACCAATGTTCAGATCGAGAACGCCGAGGAGTATCAGAACAACTCTGTGCTGCAGAGTCTCGATCCCTACAACGTCCATATCGCACAGGTGTCTATGTATGTGGCTACCGATTACAAGATCATGCCGGGCATGGACTACCAGAATGTGAACTACACCAATGCTGTGCTGACGGCCTACACCAGCATGATGACCAACCGCGAGATCATGACCGACATTGCAGGATCGCTGGGCATGGAAGAACGTTACCTGCGTGAACTGGTGAGCGTGAGCAGCGATACTTCCACCCAGATGCTCTCCATCCGCGCTTACGGCACGGACGACGAGATGGCCAACAAGATCGTGGATGCTCTGCTGGATCGGATGAACGATGTGGAGCAGACCATCCAGAGTGCGGTGGGTTCTCACACCATCCGTGAGCTGGCCCGTACCACCAGTGTCTCTGTGCTGACCAATCTGCGCGACAGCCAGCAGGAAAACCGCGACAGCCTGACCCAGATGCAGGACCAGATCACTTCTCTGGAAGAATCCAACCGGATGCTGAATCAGAAGATCGAGGACGAGCAGCAGGCACTGGATGCCATGGAACTGCCTGAGGAGCCTGCAACAGCTGGCACCTCTCTGGTCAAGCTGATCGTCATCGGCATCCTTGTGGGCGGCGTGCTGGCCTGCGGTGTCGTGGTGGTCAAGTTCCTGGTGTCCGACGGGGTCTACTCGGCCAGTGAGCTGAACCGCAGCACCGGTCTGCCCGTGCTGGGCGCCCTGGCAAGTGAGCGCTCCAAGAAGGCCGACAAGCTGGATGCAAAGCTGAACCAGATGGAGGGCCGCCCCGATGGCAGTGCCGATGCTGAGATGCTCTGCCTGATGGCACAAACCATCCGCAGCCGGATGCCGGAGGCGGAAAAGGTGCTGATCACCGGCGACCTGCCGACCGATCAGCTGGAGGCACTGGCCGCAGCTCTGCAGGCAACGGACGCTCTGCGCACCCGGAAAGTGGTCGCTGCAGAGAGCATCCTGAAGGCTGCCGCCACCGTGCAGCAGGTCGTGATGGCCGACGCCATTGTGCTGGCTGTGGACTGCACCTGCTCCAAGACCGGTGCGGTGCGGGAAGAAATCGAGAAGATCAGCCGTCTGGACAAGAAAGTTCTGGGCTGCATCGTGTACGAATAAGATTTACAATGAAAAATGCCGCTGGTCATCCAGCGGCATTTTTCATTGCCTGTACCAGCCCTTCGGCGGCCAGCTGGCCGGCATAGAGGGCCTCGTTCAGGGTGTTGCCATGGCCGCCGATCTCAATGAGCA
>CAVDVT010000140.1:0-4886 GCA_963612415.1 bacterium
TGTACTGATACTGCTGGGCCAGGTCGGAGTCGGTCAGGCCGATGTCTGCCTTGACATCCAGGGCATAGTCAGAATCCACATACTTCAGGGCGTAGTCTGCTTCCACCAGGAAGATGTCGATCTTATCATCTTCAGCGGCGGAGTCCTGATTCAGCAGGCCCTCATCCAGCTTGTTCTGGTAGTTGTTGTTGTCGTTGGGGTTGATGGTCCACTTGACAACGGTGCCGTCCTTCAGGGTGGTGGTGGACTTATCCTCGGCGATCTCAGCGACCTCGGGATAATAGTTATTGAAACGGCCCTGGAACTCATCGTTCCAGCACCAGATATTCAGGACCTTGCCCTGCGCTGCGGGTGCCTCAGAAGCTGCCGAAGCGGCCGTGGAAGAAGCAGTGGAAGGAGCGGTGCTGGAAGAAGAACCGCCGCAGGCGCTCAGCGCTGCTGTAATGGTAACTGCACCGGAAGCCAGCAGGAAATTACGACGCGAAATCTTTCTCATAGTGAAAAACCTCCTTCAATGGTTTTTGTAATAAGAATCTTCTCACTGAAAGTTCCGGTCCGCCCGGAACTCATTGCAACCAATTCATACGCTGCCCACGGAATCGCCTTCCAGCAGTTTTCCTGTCACCGGGATCTGCTCGGCCAGCGTCACACGGGGATGCTCGATCATCTGCACCAGCTTGTCCGCCGCCATCCGGCCCAGCATCTTGGTGTTCTGCTGCCAAGTCACCAGCTGGGGCTTCATCACGCGGGAGATGTAGATGCCGTCGTAGCCCATCACGGAGATGTCCTCCGGGATGCTCAGCCCCGCTTCCCGCAAAGCGATGTAGCCGCCCATGGCCGAGAAGTCATCGGGGAACAGGATGCAGGTGGGGCGCTGCGGGAGTGCCAGCAGGGCCCGGGTCTCCTGCGCACAGCGGTCGGGATCGTGGTAAACGCCGCTGCGCACATATTCATCCGGGATGTTCAGCCCCAGCTCCTCACAGCTTTTGTAAAAGCCTGCCAGCCGGTTCTCGGTCACAGCCGTCCGCTCGCCATGGATAAAGGCGATGCGGCGGTGTCCCTTTGCATAAGCGTGGCGCACCAGCGCCGAAAGCCCGCTGACATTATCGGAAAGGACTGCCATCCGGTTGTTGAACACATGGTCGATGGTCACCACCGGCACGTCGCTGTTCACCAGCTCCACCACCTGCGGGTCGTTGAAGTCCACACAGGCGATCACTGCTCCATCCACCCCCCGGTAGTGGCAGTGTTCCAGGTACGTCATGGTCTTGCCGCCCAGATTCCGGTTGATGAAGGTGATGTCGTAGCCCAGCTTTTCCACCTGCACCTTGAAGCTGTCCAGCACTGCCGAGAAATACTCGTGGGCCAGACCGCTCTGCCGCTCGTCCACAAACAGGACGCCAAGATTGTAGGTGCGGTTGGTCTTCATGGCGCGGGCCGCCATGTTGGGCACATAGCCCATCCGGCGTGCCGCCTCACGGATACGGTCGCGGGTGGCGGTGGAGATGTCCGGCTGACCGTTGAGCGCCTTGCTCACCGTTGCCACCGAGACGCCGCATTCCTGCGCCAGATCTTTCAAGGATGACATTTCGCCGCCCTCCTCCCGAGGGCCTGCTCCGCGATTTGCCTTCGCAAGTCCTCAATCGTTTTCGCAAGTTCAATATAGCGCACTTTGCATGAAAAATCAAGCGAAAAAGAAAAACTTTTATCTTGAACAGCAACATTTCGGCAGTTTGTGGGGCTTTCTGACGCCGGAATTATGCAGTCTGTACCGTTTTCGTTACATTTCGTTACCGTTCGATAAAATTTTCGTTTCCAGCGTGCTTCACAAGCCGGAATCGGTCTGATTTTTCCTGTTGTATATTTCAGTAAGGCTCTTGCTTTTTGCCGAAGGATAGACTATTATCAGGGTAACGAACCCCCTGCCTGCCTTTGGGCCGTGATTCCTAAATCGTTTTCGCAAACCCATGATTTCAGCGTTTCCGGTTTTCCACAAAGGAGGAACAAGGCTATGAAATTCGGACATTTTGATGATGCACACCGGGAATATGTGATCGACACGCCCCGCACGCCCCTGCCCTGGATCAACTATCTGGGCAGCGAGGACTTTTTCAGTCTGGTGTCCAACACCGGCGGCGGTTACAGCTTTTACCGGGACGCCCGGCTGCGCCGGCTCACCCGCTACCGCTACAACAACTCCCCACTGGATCAGGACGGCCACCGCATCTATATCAATGACGGCGGCACCATCTGGAACCCGGGCTGGCAGCCCGCCAAGACCGAACTGGACGCCTACACCTGCCGCCACGGCCTGGGCTACACCATTCTGCAGGGCGAGAAAAACGGCATTGCAGCCATGCAGGAGCTTTTTGTTCCCCGGGGCGATGCCTGTGAGATCGACCGGCTGACCCTTACAAATAAGACCGCTGCCCCCAGAACGCTGGATGTGTTCAGCTACGTGGAGTTCTGCCTGTGGGATGCCATGGACGACAGCTCCAACTTCCAGCGCAACTTTTCCACCGGCGAAGTGGAGGTGGTGGAAAGCGCCATCTACCACAAAACCGAGTACCGGGAGCGCCGTGACCACTACGCCGTGTTCTGGGCCAACACCCCCGTCACCAGCTTTGATACCAGCCGGGATGCCTTCTGCGGCGTCTATGGCGGCCCCGCAGAACCGGAAGTCGTCAAAGCCGGGCATTGTTCTGACAGCATCGCCCATGGCTGGGCCCCGGTGGGCGCCCACCATTTCCACCTGACTCTGGCACCGGGCGAGCAAAAGAGCATCATCTTCGGTCTGGGCTACATCGAAAACCCGGTAGAGGAAAAATTCACAGCCCCCGGCGTCATCAATAAGGCAAAAGCCGAGGCCATGATGGCCCGCTACGCCACCGATGCACAGGTAGACGCCGCCCGCAAGGCTCTGGCCGACTACTGGCAGGAGCTGCTGTCCGGCTGGCAGCTGACTTCCGGCGAGGAAAAACTGGACCGGATGGTAAGCCTGTGGAACCAGTATCAGTGCATGGTCACCTTCAATATGAGCCGCTCGGCCAGCTACTATGAGAGCGGCATTGGCCGCGGTATGGGCTTCCGGGATTCCTGCCAGGATCTGCTGGGCTTCGTCCACATGATCCCCTCCCGTGCCCGGGAACGCATCCTGGACATTGCTGCCACCCAGTTTGAGGACGGCAGTGCCTATCACCAGTATCAGCCCCTGACCAAAAAGGGCAACCGGGACGTGGGCAGCGGCTTCAACGACGACCCGCTCTGGCTCATTGCGGGAACCGCCGCCTACCTGCGGGAGACCGGCGACTGGTCCATTCTGGACGAGTCTGTGGCCTTTGACAATGATATGACCAAAGCCCAGCCCCTGATGGAGCATCTCCGCCGGAGCTTCAACTTCACCCGCACCCACCTGGGTCCCCACGGCCTGCCCCTCATTGGCCGGGCCGATTGGAACGACTGCCTGAATCTGAACTGCTTCTCTGAGCATCCGGGCGAAAGCTTCCAGATCACCGGCCCCAGCGAAGGCCCCGTGGCCGAAAGCGTGTTCATTGCAGGCATGTATGTCAAATACGGGCAGGAATACGCCGGACTCTGTGACCATCTGGGCCTGACCGACGAAGCCGCCGCCGCCCGCCGGAGCATTGATGCGGTGGAACAGGCCGCTCTGACCGCCGGGTGGGACGGTGCATGGTTCCGCCGGGCCTACGACGCCTTTGGTGCCCCCGTGGGCAGCAAAGAATGCGACGAGGGTCAGATCTTCATTGAGCCGCAGGGCATGTGCGTCATGGCCGGCATCGGCAAAGAGACCGGGCAGGCCGCACAGGCACTCAAGAGCGTGGAGGAGCGGCTGGACACCCAGTACGGCGTGGTGCTGCTGCAGCCCGCCTACACCCGGTACCGCCTCAACCTTGGCGAAATTTCCAGCTACCCTCCGGGATACAAGGAGAACGCCGGCATCTTCTGCCACAACAACCCCTGGATCAGCTGTGCCGAAACGGTGCTGGGCCACGGCGACCGGGCCTTTGCCGTTTACAAAAAGACCTGCCCCGCCTACATTGAGGACATCAGCGAGATCCACCGCACGGAGCCTTACGTTTACAGCCAGATGGTGGCCGGATGCGATGCTCCCACTTTTGGCGAAGCCAAGAACAGCTGGCTCACCGGCACGGCAGCGTGGACTTTCGTGAATGTCAGCCAGTATATTCTGGGCATTCAGCCCACTCTGGACGGCCTGCGCATCGACCCCTGCATCCCCCACACGCTGGCAGGCTATACCGTCACCCGCCGCTACCGCGGGGCCGTTTACCACATCCGCGTGGAGAATCCCCACGCCGTACAAAAGGGTGTGGTGTCCGTTATGGTCAACGGTTCTGCCATTGAGGGGAACCTCCTGCCGCTGGCAAAGCCCGGCGAAACGCTGGAAGTCACCGTGGTAATGGGCTGATTCTCCCCCGCATCCCGAACATGAAATTCCATCTCCTGTAAAGCAAAAGCTCCCGGCAAACCTCTGCATCGCTGCGTGTTTGCCGGGAGTTTTCTGTCCTGTCATTTTATGAAAACGAGCCATGGAAAGAAGCCGGGTGTTCAGCCGTTCTCAGTTCCAGAACACCGTTTTTGCGTTTTCGTACAAGATGCGCTGCTTTTGTTCCCCGGCCAGCACCGGGTCTTTGGCAATGGTATCCACCATGTCCTGATAGCGGAACTTGCACAGGTTGGACGGCGTATCGGTGCCGAACAGCAGCCGGTCTGCGCCCACCGTTTCAATGGCGCAGTGGACAAACTGCCGCGTCACCGGGAAGGGCGGGGTGTCTGGCCGGACATTGTGCTGCAAGGACGCAAGGTCGAACCAGACATTGGGCAGATGCAGCGCTTCCAGCCCCGCC
>CAVDVT010000141.1:0-4882 GCA_963612415.1 bacterium
GTCCAGCTGACGCAGGGCGGCGGCAAAGCGCAGCGGGTCCACAGTGTTGCCCTGCACCATATCGTAATGGGTGGGGATGGTGATGCCAGCCCCCAGCCGGACGGCCAGCTGGGCAGCTTCCTCCGCTTCCAGATTGCCGATGCAGCTGCGCCGGGTGCGGAAGAAATCCTGTCCGTTGATGGGGGCCAGAAGCAGGTCCGGCCTGGGCAGGGAAGTCAGCGTTTCAAACAGATGCTCGGTCAGGTAGGTGTCGCCCAGGTGAACAACGGTAAACCCGCCGAGATCCAGCTGATACCCCAGCGCCATGCGGGGGTCAGCCGGATCCAGTATGTGTTCCGGGTGGGCGGCAGAAAAGGCCCGTATCGTTCCTCCCGGCAGAGAAAGGACGTCGCCCTCCTGCACAAAGGTGATGCGGCCCTCGTCCAGTCCGAAGTCTGCGGCCTGTGCCCGGCAGCCGGCCGGCAGAACAAAGCGGGCATTGCACCCGGACTGGATGCCCCGCAGGGTGTCCTTTGCCATGTGGTCGGCGTGGCCGTGGGTACACAGAACAAAGTCTGCCCGCAGCTGTTCCGGTGCAAAGGGAGCCGGGTAGTGGCGGCGGGAGCCGTTGGGGCCGGTCAGGTCGCTGAGAACGGGGTCGATCAGGATAATGGTCTGCCCCTGTTTGAAAACAAAGCCGCACTGCCCGATGTACCACACGGCCAGCTGTTCCGGCGGCAGGGCGGTGGCTGCGATCTCGTCCAGCAGGGCAGCGCCTTTTTTGTACCAGTGTTCCATCAAAAGTTCCTCCTGTGTTCAGGGCATTTCGCCGGTGCGGTAAGGGTCGTCGTCGGGCGGGGGCGGTGCTGTCTGCGCGGCCCGCACCTCGGCAAGGGTGTCGTCGTAGCCGCGCAGGGCCGCAAAGGGGGAGAAAATTTTGGCCCGGTTCTCCAGCGGCATCCGGGGATGCTTCCGGCGGCTTTCCGGGGTATCGGGCCGGGCAAGGGGCAGGATGTCTGCGTATTTGCGGGCCACGGCCTGCCCGGCAGCGGTGTTTTTGTAGTTCTGCATGGTTCCTCCTCAGGCTTTGTGCCCGCCGATCTGTCCGTTGCGCTGGCGCATGGTGGCGCCTTCCTCATAGCTGCTGGCTTTCAGCACGGCATTTTTGCCAAAGCGCTGTTTGAGGTCCAGCATGGTCTGCTGCAGGCGGCGCTCTTTCTCCTGCCTGGCTGTGTCGGTGAACAGATCCACCTGATAGATGCCTTCGTCCGGCAGGACACGGTTGGCGTTCAGGGTGATGCGGCGGATGCTCAGGGCCGGATCGGTGATGCGCTCAAAAAGGTCCACGCAGGCCGGGATGATCTGGCTGCCCAGATTGGTGGGGGCCTCCAGCCGTGCCGTGCCGTGGGCGGCCTTGGGCAGGGTGCGGCCGTAGCGGTCGGTCTGGGTGGCACCCCGGTAGCTGCCGCTGTCCACATTTTCCCGGTCGTAGCCGATCTCCAGTGTGATGCTGTCGGTGACCAGCTGTTTCTCCATCAGCCGGAACATCAGCAGTTCGGCCATCTCCCGCACCACCAGCTTTGCCTTGGCGTTGGGGTAGGGGCAGGCCAGCACCTGCCCTTCGGTGATGCTGTTGGTGGTGGGCTTGTAGTGCTTGATCTCGGCCATGCCGCAGGGCTCATACCCCCAGGCGTGGTCGATGAGGATCTCGGCATCCACCCCAAAGGTGCGGTAGAGCCAGTCCTCGTTGTACAGGGAGTACCGCGCCAGCTCCCCCATGGTGTGGATGCCGTGGGCCTCCAGCTTTTTGGCGGTGCCCGGGCCGGTCATCCAGAAATCGGTGAGCGGGCGGTGGTCCCAGAGCAGGTAGCGGAAGCCCTCCTCGTCCAGCTCGGCAATGCGCACCCCGTCTTTGTCGGGCGGGATGTGCTTTGCCACAATGTCCATGGCCAGCTTGGCCAGGTAAAGATTCGTCCCGATGCCTGCAGTGGCGGTGATGCCGGTGGCCGCAAGAACATCCTGGATCATCTTCATGGCCAGCTGGTGGGCGGTCAGCTTGTACAGGGGCAGATAGCCCGTGACGTCGATGAGGACTTCGTCGATGGAATAGGGGTGGATGTCCTCGGGGGCTACATATTTGAGGTATATTTTATAGATCTGACTGGATACTTCCAGATACCGCGCCATTCGGGGCGGAGCGGTGATGTAGGCAAGTTCCAGCCCGGGATCTTTGGCAAGCTCTGCGGCGTCGGAGGACGACCCGGTAAAGTGGTACCGGCCGTCCTCCCCCCGCTGCGCCTTGTGCCAGTGGATGGCATTCTGCAGCCGCTGGGCATTGACCTGTCCCACCCGCTGCACCACCTCAAACAGCCGTGCCCGGCCGGAAATGCGGCAGGCTTTGAGGGAGGGGGACACGGCCAGACAGATGGTCTTTTCGGTGCGGGAGGCGTCTGCCACCACAAGGTGGGTGGTCAGCGGGTCCAGCTGCCGGTCCACGCACTCCACCGAGGCGTAGAAGGATTTCAGGTCAATGGCAAGATAGGTCCGTCCGCCGGGCATGGGATTCACCTCCGCTGAAAAACAAGAAATAACAACCTTTTATTTTATTATAACGGAACAGAGCCAACGTTTCAAGGGGAAAGAGCCGGATTTTCGGAAAAGAGATGGATTCTTGTAAGAAGCTGTTATATAATAGGAAACAATAAAGTAAAATCCGGAAAGGAATCAGGAATTATGGGCATCGTAGTCATCGGCGCAGTGTTTGTGGACATCAAGGGGTATCCGCTTTCCACCTATATCCCCGGCGGGCGCAACGCCGGGCGGATGGAGCAGGTACACGGCGGTGTGAGCCGCAATGTGGCAGAGGATATTGCCAATGTGGAGCTGCGCCCCACCTTTGTCAGCCTGGTGGATGACACCGGCATGGGGCAGGATGTTATTGACAAGCTGGAAAACCACAAGGTCAATACCCGCTTTATCAAGAGAGTGCCGGACGGCATGGGGACCTGGCTTGCCATCTTTGACAACAACGGCGATGTGAACGCCGCCATCTCCAAGCGGCCGGACACCACCCCCCTGACCGGGATGCTGGCTGAGCAGGGCGACGAGATCTTTGCCGACTGTGACAGCATTGCACTGGAGCTGGATCTGGAAAAGGAGACTGTGAAGCAGACCCTGAAATATGCCAAGAAATACGGCAAAAAGGTGTTTGCGGCCGTTTCCAACATGAGCATTGCCATGGAGCGCCGGGACTTTCTGCAGCAGATCGACTGCTTTGTTTGCAACCAGCAGGAGGCCGGGCTGCTGTTCTCGGACGATTATGACCACCTGGAGCCGGAGCAGATGTGCAAAGTGCTGGCGGCCAATGTCCACAGCGCCAACATTCCCTGCATGGTGGTGACCATGGGCGGCAAGGGGGCCGTGTATGCCCGTGCCAACGGCGAATGCGGTGTGGTGCCCGCCAAAAAGGTGGATGTTATTGACACCACCGGTGCAGGCGATGCCTTTTTTGCCGGCACGGTCATTGGCCTGACCTACGGCAAGACACTGGCCGAAGCCTGCGAGATCGGCAGCCGTCTGGCCGCGTCCGTCATCTGCATCACCGAGAACGTCTGTCCCCGCTTCCGTCCGCTGGAGTTCGGGCTGGATATCCCGGTGGTGGACTGAAACAGGTACACCACGGAAGCAGAAGCGAGAGGCTTTGCTGGTGGTATATCTGAACCAATTGAGAGAAAGTTTTTTGGCAAAACCCCTTGACTTAAAGTTGACTTCAGGTTGTAAAATAGAGGCAGGTTCCAAAGCAGTGCCTGCCGCTGCACGGAAAAAAGAGAAGACCTGAAGATCGGGAGGATATTCGGATGAAGTACGCAACCAAAGAAGCTTTTGAAAAAGCCAATATGTTCGGCACCGGCAGTGCCAACACGGCCTATGCCAAATATTTCATCGGGGATTCGTTCCTGAACCCCCTCACCGGCCCGGACGCCGGGCTGCACGTTTCCAATGTGACCTTTGAGCCGGGCTGCCGCAACAACTGGCACATCCACCATGCCGTCAAGGGCGGCGGCCAGCTGCTGATCTGCACCGCAGGCGAGGGCTGGTATCAGGAGGAAGGCAAGCCCGCCGTCAGCCTGCAGGAGGGCAGCGTCATCGTCATCCCCGCCAATGTCAAGCACTGGCACGGTGCCAAGGCTGACAGCTGGTTCAGCCACCTTGCCATGGGGATCCCCGGTGAGGACTGCACCACCGAGTGGTGCGAGCCGGTCACCGACGAAGAATACGCCAAGCTGTAACAACGCATAAAAAACATCCCCGGGACGGTGTTCCAGAAGGAACCGTTCCGGGGATGTCTGCGTTTTCAGGAAATTATGCGGTCTGTTTTTCCCGGCGTTCCAGCCAGAGGAAGAAGCAGACGTTCAGCACAATGCCCACCGCCGTGGAGGTGGGGGCGGCCAGGCCGATCATGGTCAGGCTGGCGTTGGGCTGGATGCTCATGATGTAGGCCATGGGCAGGCGGACCAGCAGGGTCTGCACAAGGCCCTGCACCATGACCCACACAGTCTTGTCGTTGCCGTTGAAGTAACCCACCATGCTGAACAGGATGGCCGTGGCGATGGTCTCCGGTGCAAAGCCCTTGAGGTAGGCATAGCCGTTGGCAATAACGGCAGCGTCGGTAGTGAAGATGCCGGACAGCAGATCGCCCTTGAACCAGACCAGCGCGAATACCGCCACGCCGAACACCAGACCGATGCAGATGCCGGTGAACAGGGTCTGCTTTGCCCGCTTTTTGTTGCCGGCACCCACATTCTGGGAGACGAAGGATGCCATGGACTGCATCAGGGAGCTGGGGATCAGCATGGCAAAGTTGACGATCTTGCAGGCCACGCCGTAGCCGGAGGAAGCTTCC
>CAVDVT010000142.1:0-4870 GCA_963612415.1 bacterium
GTAGGGAATGGCACCCTCGGTGACAAAGCAGAGGCCCATGACGTAGTTGACGATGCCGTTCCGACGCTCATCGGGGGTCCACTTCTTGGGGCAGAAGGTGGTGGACAGGGCGATGGCGATCGGAGGTACCATGCCGCCCACCATAACGGCGGCCATGACCTCATAGTTGCCGGAAGCAAGGGCTGCGGTGCCAAAGACGTAAGCTGCCTTGTTGAAGGGGCCGCCCATATCGATGCTCATCATACCGGCTACGATGGCGCCCAGCAGAACTTTGGAGGTGCCGCCCATGGCGTTGAGCCAGTTGGTCATGGCGGTGTTGATCATGCCCATCACGGGGTTGATGCCGCACATCACGGCGCCAATGATCAGGATGCCGCCCAGCGGGTAGATGAGCATGGGACGGATGCCGTTCAGGCTGGCGGGGAGCTTTTCGGTGATTTTTTTCAGGAACTCCACCACATAACCGGCCACAAAACCGGCCAGCAGAGCGGCCAGGAAACCGCCGGAGATGCCGGTGGTCTGACCATTGGCAAGGCCCGCAAAGTTGGTGCCGTTCATGGCCAGAACACCGCCTGCAAAACCTACGGCCAGACCCGGACGGTCGGCAATGGACATGGCGATGAAACCGGCCAGGATGGGCAGCATGTAACCAAAGGCCGCGCTGCCCACCGTTTTGAAGAAGGCGGCAATGGGGGTGTTCATGCCGAAGTTGGAGGGATCGATGGTGTAATCGTCCAGCAGGAAGGCCAGTGCGATCATGATGCCGCCGCCCACCACAAAGGGAAGCATGTGGGACACGCCGTTCATCAGGTCTTTGTACATCCTGCGGCCAAAGCTGTCGCCGGTGGTCTCCTCCTCGGCGACAGCTGCACCGCCCTTGGCGTGGTAAACGGGCACCTCACCGTGAGCTACCTTTTTCAGCAGCTCCTCGGGCTTGTGGATGCCGTCGTCCACCCGGGCAAACAGCACGGGCTTGCCGTCAAAGCGGGCGGTCTCCACATTTTTGTCTGCCGCCACGATGATGCCGTCGCAGGCTTCGATCTCGGCCCGGGTCAGCACGTTCTTGGCACCGTCGGAGCCGTTGGTCTCCACCTTGGTGGGCAGGCCCAGCTTGTCACCGGCCTTGGCAAGGGCCTCGGCGGCCATGTAGGTGTGGGCGATGCCGTTGGGGCAGGCAGTCACGGCCAGAATGCGGTAGCCGCTCTGGGGAATGGCCTGCTGGGTAAAGCTCTCCTCCCCAAACTGGGCCTCCTCCTGCGCATCGATGAGGTCGAGGAACTCTGCCGGGGTCTTGGCGGCCTTGAGCTTTTCCACAAAGTCCTCGTTCATCAGCATCTGCATCATGCGGGCCAGCATATCTACATGCAGGCTGCCGTTTTCGGGGGCTGCAATGGCAAACAGCAGGTCGGTCTTGCCGTCGTCCTCAGCGTTGTACTGCACAGGCTGGGCCAGACGCAGGGCGGCCAGACTGGGCCGGGTGACCACATCCGTCTTGGCGTGGGGCACCGTGATGCCGTTGTCCACGTAGGTGGAAGCCTCGTCCTCACGGGCGTAAAGGGCTTTTTTATAGGCCTCAGGGTCGGTGATATTGCCATGGGTGGCCTGCAGGGCCACCAGCTTTGCAAGGATCTCGTCCCGGTTGGAGGCGGTGGAGTCCAGCTCAATGGACTGTGCTGTGAACAATTCCGTAATGCGCATAGGGGTCTCCTTTCTATCTTAAATGCCTGCCAGCAATTCGTGGATCTTTTCTTTGGTGGCCAGTCCAAGACTGAAGGCCGTAGCGCTGCCGCAGGCGGTGCCAAGGCGGAGGGCCTGCTCATAGCTGCCGCTCTGCAGATAGCCTGCCACAAAACCGGCCACCATGCTGTCGCCGGCGCCCACACTGTTCACCACTTTGCCCTTGGGGCAGCCGATGCGGTGGACTTCGCCCTGTTCGTCTACCAGAATGGCACCATCTCCGGCCATGCTGACCAGAACGTTCCGGGCACCCTTTTCCTGCAGGGTGCGGGCGGCAGCGGTGATCTCTGCGTCGCCGTGCAGCTCCCGGCCCACGATCTCGCCCAGCTCATGGTTGTTGGGCTTGATGAGGAAGGGGTGATAGGGGAGAACGTTCACCAGAAGGTTCTGGGTGGCATCCACCACGGCCCGCACCCCCTTGCCGTCCAGCCGGGCCAGCAGCCGCTCGTAGGTGTCCTGCGGCAGGCTTTTGGGGATGCTGCCGGCCAAAATCAGCACATCGTCCTTCTGCAGGGCGTCGATCTGGGCGTTCAGCTGTTCCATGGCGCTGTCCGGGATAGCGGGGCCTGCGCCGTTCAGCTCAGTTTCGGTACCGGCCTTGATCTTGACATTGATCCGGGTCATGCCCTCGGCCAGATGGATGAAATCTGTCTGCAGGCCCTGTGCGGCCAGCCCGCGCTCCAGCCAGGCGCCGGTCTCACCGGCCACAAAGCCCAGAGCCACGCTCTCGCAGCCCAGCTCTTTCAGCACGCCGGAAACGTTGATGCCTTTGCCGCCCAGCACACAGTCTTCCCCGGCGGCGCGGTTCACATCGCCGACCTGCAGGGGAGCGTCCAGACGGACAACATAGTCAATGGCGGGATTGAATGTGACAGTGTAGATCATACTTCGGTCTCCTTTACTAAAGTAGCCTGCCGGTATTTGGGGTTGGGGCAGCGGTTGGTCAGGATGGCACCGCTGTGCAGGTCGCTGATGACAGCGGGATAGACCTGCGCAAACTTGGTGTCGTCCACAAGGAACCAGCTCTCCCGCGCCCGGTGGAGGGCAGCGGCTTTGACAGCGGCTTCCTCCGGGTCCGGAGTGGTAAAGCCTGCTTCCAGTGCCACGCCGTTGGCCCCCAGAAAAGCTTTTGTGAAGTTGTACTGCTGCAGGGCGGTGAGTGCCGCCGCCCCGATGATGGCTTCGGTCTGGGGGCGCAGCAGTCCGCCGGGCAGGAACACCCGGCAGCCCTTCTGGGCCAGCAGGCGGGCATGGGCCACGCCGTTGGTCACGTAGGTGGCTTTCAGGGCCGGGCCGTTCAGCGCCCGGGCCAGTGCCAGTGTGGTGGAACCGGCGTCCAGAAAAATGAAGTCGTCGGGCAGGATCAGCTCTGCGGCAGCCTGGGCAATGCTCTGCTTCTGGGCCACGGCCAGTTCTTCCTTGGCAGCCATGGTGGGCTCGTCGGCCCGGAACTGGCTGTCCGGCAGGGTGGCGCCGCCGTGGACCTTGTTCAGCTTGCCCAAACGGTCAAGTTCGGTCAGATCCCGCCGGATGGTGGATTCGCTGGCGTTCAGCGCCTCGCACAGCTCCTGAACGGTGGCGGTGCGCTGCCGGGCCAGCAGGCCCAGGATCAGGTTGAACCGTTCTTCTGCCAGCATCGGAACATCCCTCCTTTGGATGAATGCGCTTTCAGGATAACTTGAAGCTTTTTGATTGGAACTGCAGCTTTCTGGCTGCCTTGCACCCTTATTATACCAAAATGTCCGTCAAAATCAATCATAAACGGTCAAAAACGTTCAACAAAAATCTGCTTTGATATTTGGATGAACTGCACAATGACTTGGATGCAACACAAAAAGGGCCCCGAACGCATTTACACGTTCGGGGCCCTTTGTCAGTTTGATTTACTTGTTCTGAATGTACTCGTCAATGGCCTTGGCGGCTGCCTTGCCGGCACCCATGGCCTTGATGACGGTGGCGGCACCGGTCACGGCATCGCCGCCGGCGTACACGCCCTCGCGGCTGGTCTTGCCCTCGTCACCCTCGGTCACGATGCAGCCGTGCTTGTTGGTCTCCAGACCCGGGGTGGTGGAGCGGATCAGGGGGTTGGGGCTGGTGCCCAGGCTCATGATCACGGTGTCCACATCCAGCTCAAACTCGCTGCCCTTCTTCTCAATGGGGCGGCGGCGGCCGGAAGCATCGGGCTCGCCCAGTTCCATCTCAATGCAGGTGATGGACTTGACAAAGCCCTCGTCGTCGGCGTGGATCTCCACGGGGTTGCACAGGGTCTTGAAGATGATGCCTTCTTCCTCAGCGTGTTCCACTTCTTCCTTACGGGCAGGCAGCTCGGCCATGCCGCGGCGGTAGACGATGTACACGGTCTCGGCACCCAGACGCAGGGCGCTGCGGGCAGCGTCCATGGCCACGTTGCCGCCGCCCACAACGGCAACCTTCTTGCCGGTGCGGATGGGGGTCTTGCTGGTGGGCAGGTAGGCCTTCATCAGGTTGGAGCGGGTCAGGAACTCGTTGGCGGAGTACACGCCCTTCAGGCTCTCGCCGGGGATGCCCATAAAGCGGGGCAGACCGGCACCGGAGCCCACGAACACAGCCTCGTAGCCGTATTCGCCCATCAGCTCGTCAATGGTCAGCACCTTGCCAATGACCATGTTGCACTCAAAGTCAACGCCCATCTTCTTCAGGCCGTCGATCTCCTGCTGCACAATGGCCTTGGGCAGACGGAACTCGGGGATGCCGTACATCAGCACGCCGCCGGCCACATGCAGGGCCTCGTACACGGTGACCTTGTAGCCCAGCTTTGCCAGATCGCCTGCGGCGGTCAGACCAGCAGGGCCTGCACCGATGATGGCCACCTTATGGCCGTTGCTTTCCGGAACGATGGGGGCGGTGTGGACGTTTTCGCGGTGCCAGTCGGCCACAAAGCGCTCCAGACGGCCGATGCCAACGGGCTCGTTCTTGATGCCGCGGGTGCATTTGCCCTCGCACTGGCTCTCCTGCGGGCAGACACGGCCGCAGACAGCGGGCAGGGAGGAGGAGCGGTTGATGACCTGATAGGCGGCTTCAAAATCGCCCTCGGCCACATGGCCGATGAACTCGGGGATGTCAATGCCGACCGGGCAGCCGGTCTGGCAGGGCT
>CAVDVT010000143.1:0-4855 GCA_963612415.1 bacterium
GATGGCTCCATCACCTCGGTGCAGGCTGTCTACGTCCCCGCCGACGACCTGACCGACCCGGCCCCCGCCACCACCTTTGCCCATCTGGACGCCACCACCGTCCTGAGCCGTAAGATCGTGGAGCAGGGCATTTACCCCGCTGTGGACCCGCTGGCTTCCACCTCCCGCATTCTGGAAGCCGACATCGTGGGCGAGGAACACTACCGTGTTGCCCGCAAAGTACAGGCCATCCTGCAGCGTTATCAGGAGCTGCAGGACATCATCGCCATTCTGGGCATGGACGAGCTGAGCGAGGAAGACAAGCTCACCGTCACCCGTGCCCGCAAGCTGCAGAAGTTCCTCAGCCAGCCCTTCTCGGTGGCCGAGAACTTCACCGGTCTGGAGGGCAAGTATGTCCCGCTGGCTGAGACCGTCAAGGGCTTTGCAGCCATTGTGGACGGCCAGTGCGACGACCTGCCCGAGTGGGCCTTCTTCAATGTGGGCACCCTGGACGATGCCCGTAAAAAGTACGCAGACAAGCAGGCGGAGGAAAAGGGCGGTGCAGTCTGATGGAAAAGTTCATGCTGAACATCACGGCTTCCAGCGGTGAATTCTATCAGGGCGACTGCGAGAGCCTGACCCTGCCTACCGGCGACGGTGTGTACGGCGTACAGGCCGGGCACAACCCGGTGCTGGTGGCCCTGCACATGGGCATTGCCCGCTTCACCGTCAACGGCCAGACCCGTGAGGTGCTGGTGGGCGACGGCATTGCCGAAGTGACCCCCACCTTTGTGCTGCTGCTGGTGGACAGCGCCGAGCGGCCCGAGGACATCGACCGCAACCGCGCCGAGGCCGCCCGCATCCGTGCCGAGGAGCGCCTGCAGCACAAGCAGAGCATGCACGAATACTACCAGAGCAAGATCGCGCTGGACCGCGCCATGCAGCGCCTGCAGGCTGCGGCCAAGTATAAGCGCTGACTCCTCCCCAAAACCAAAACTCTCCCCTCAAACAGAACCCCCCGCCTTTGGCACATTACCGTGCAAAGGCGGGGGGTTTTTGTTTTGCTGAAAAATCACCTGCAGCCCGCAGAACAGGCGAGAAGGCATAGAGAGGTTTCGGAACGGATAAAGTAAAAATTGTGTACAGTTAAATACAGTTTGTAAGACATTTTTTCAGAGAAAGGCAGATGTCTTTTTCTAAAAATTAAACAGGATTGTGCAGCTCTATTGAAGTAGCCAATAATTTATGATAAAATGAAACGAGGACTAATACAAAAATAATGTTGATACAAATCAACATCTTCTACACTTTTTCTCTGGAGAAAGACAGAGGCGGAGAACAGATATCGTGAGGAGAATGAAACTATGAAGGAATATAAGATCGCTGTGGCCGGCACGGGATACGTCGGACTCTCACTCAGTGTGCTTCTTGCCCAGCATCATCCTGTAATGGCTGTTGACATTATTCAGGCCAAGGTGGACATGATCAATGACCGGAAATCTCCGATTCAGGATGACTATATCGAAAAGTATCTGGTGGGGAAGAAGCTGAACCTGACCGCAACGCTGGATGCAAAGGCAGCATACTCTGATGCAGATTTTGTTGTCATTGCTGCCCCGACGAACTATGATTCCAAGACCCAGCACTTTGATACCAGCGCAGTGGAGGCTGTGATCAAGCTGGTCATGGAGTATAACCCAAACGCCATCATGGTCATCAAGTCTACCATCCCTGTGGGCTATACCGCTTCCGTACGTGAGAAGTTTGGCAGCAAGAACATCATCTTCAGCCCGGAATTCCTGCGGGAGTCCAAGGCCCTGTATGATAATCTGTATCCGAGCCGCATCATCGTTGGCACAGACCTGAAGGATGAACGTCTGGTAGAAGCAGCGCATGAGTTTGCCGGCCTGCTGCAAGAGGGGGCCATCAAGGAGAACATCGATACCCTGTTCATGGGCTTCACCGAGGCAGAGGCAGTCAAGCTGTTCGCTAATACCTATCTGGCCCTACGAGTGGCTTACTTTAATGAACTGGACACTTACGCCGAGAGCAAGGGCCTGAACACTCAGCAGATCATTGACGGTGTCTGCCTGGATCCTCGTATCGGCAGGCACTACAACAATCCCAGCTTCGGTTACGGCGGCTACTGCCTGCCCAAGGACACGAAACAGCTGCTGGCGAACTATGCTGACGTGCCGGAGAACCTGATCGAAGCGATTGTCGAGAGCAACCGTACCCGGAAAGACTTCATTGCAGACCGTGTTCTGAAGCTGACTGGCTACTATGGCTACGATGCAGAAAACGAATTCGATGAGGACAAAGAGAAGGCCGTGACCGTTGGTGTGTACCGTCTGACCATGAAGTCCAATTCTGACAACTTCCGCCAGAGTTCCATTCAGGGTGTTATGAAGCGCATCAAGGCCAAGGGGGCAACCGTGATCATTTACGAGCCGACCCTGAAAGATGGCGAAACGTTCTTTGGATCTGTCGTTGTGAACGATCTGGCCAAGTTCAAGGAAATGAGCCATGCCATTATAGCAAACCGCTATGACAAGTGCTTGGATGACGTAAAAGACAAGGTTTACACGCGTGATATTTTCCAGCGGGACTGATTGTGTGGAGAAGTAGAAATGGACGGTAAGAAAAGAACCAAAATCTGTTTTGCGGCTTCATCGGGCGGCCATTATGAGCAGCTGATGATGCTGAAACCCTTGATGGAAAAGTACGACAGCTTTGTCCTGACCGAAAAGACAAATTATGATGCAAAAACCAAAGGCGTCAGAACCTACTATATGAAACAGGTGAATCGACGCGAAAATGGCTTTGTATGGAAGATGATTCAGAATCTGGTTGCTTCCTGGAAGATTTATCGGCAGGAAAAGCCGGACGTTGTGATCTGCACCGGTGTCCTGGCAATGATCCCGATGTGCCTGATCGCAAAGCTGGCGGGAAAAAAGCTGATTTACATTGAATCATTTGCAAAGGTCACTTCTCCCACGGAGACCGGAAAATTGATGTATAAATTTGCAGACCGGTTCTATGTACAGTGGGAGTCGATGCTGAAGGTTTACCCCAAAGCAATCTATTTGGGCGGCATATATTAACGTGGAGACATAGCTTATGGTTTTTATTACATTGGGGTCTCAGAAGTTCCAGTTTAACCGACTGCTGAAAGCGGTTGATGACCTTGTTGCGCAGGGAAAAGTAAAGGAAGAAGTGTTTGCTCAGGTCGGATACAGTGATTATCAGCCGGTCAATTACCAATATAAGCAATTTCTTGACCGGGATGAATTTGCCGCGATGGAAGGAAAAGCGGACATCGTTATAACCCATGGCGGAACCGGAGCAATCATCGGCGCAGTAAAAAAAGGAAAGAAAGTTATTGCGGTTCCACGGCTGGCAAAGTACGGGGAGCATGTGGACAATCACCAGATGCAGCTGCTGAAAGAATTCGAAGAAATGAATATTATCGTCGTGTGCTATGACACAGAAAGGCTTGGACAGGCTTATGAGACGATAAGAAGTGTAAAACTGCAGCCATATGCATCGAATCAACAGATAATTATCAGTAGTATAGAGGAGTACTTGAAATCTGTGTAATGCTTTTAATGGAAGGTTGGGCGTGGTGTGGGAAAAATAAAAGTTCTGATGATAGGGAATCATCAATCTGTCAAAGGTGGAATTACAAGCGTTATTCAGCAGCTGTTGTCATTTGATTGGGATTCTGTCGGAGTTGAAATGAATTTTATTCCGACATACATTGAGGCTTCGGGTATAAAGAAGATTGCTTATTTTATCAGGGCGTATAGAAGTATTGAAAAGGCTATGCGGGCGAGCAAGCCGGACGTTGTTCATGTTCATATGTCTTATAGAGGTAGTTTTTATAGGACATATGCGATTCATAATCTATGCAAAAAGTATGGCGTTCCTGATATTGTTCATTTGCATGGCTCAGAGTTTCAAAAATGGTACAACGAATCTGATGATAAAACAAAATCGAAGATAAGAACGCTTCTGAAAGAAAGCTCGGCTTTTATTGTTTTGGGAGAAAAATGGGACAAGATTATATGTGATATTGAACCAGAAACGAGAACGGTTGTTGTAAGTAATACAGTTCATGTTCCAAGTGAGACTGTAAGTTGGAAAGAAAATCCGTTCCAAATTTTGTTCCTTGGTGTTTTGATTAAACGAAAAGGCGTAGCAGATTTAATTCAGGCAATCAGCTTGCTGAAAAAAGAGGATAGACTTAACAATATTAAATTTGTAATTGCCGGAAGCGGTGCGGAAGAAGAAAGCTTAAAACGGCAAGCAAACGAACTACAAGTTGAGCCGTGGATAGAGTTTGCTGGATGGACTGATGGAGACGCAAAAGAACAGTACTTGAAGGAAAGTCAGGCGTTGGTGTTGCCGTCTTATAATGAGGGACTTCCGATTGCAGTGCTGGAAGCTATTAGCTATGGTTTGCCAGTAATTGCTACGGATGTCGGAGATATGGCTTCGGCAGTCAGAGATGGAGAAAATGGATTTCTTGTTAAGCCAGGAGATGTTTCAGCATTGGCAGATGGAATTATGGAAATTACCGAGGATGCAGATCAGTATACTCAGATGTCTGCAAAGTCAAAAGAAATTGCATGGGATGAATTTTCAGACAGTAAATATTTTGAAAAGATATACGGTTGCTATCGAAAAGTTACCAACAGCAAATGATTTAAGGAAAACAAATGAAAAAGATTGGTTTAAGTGTTTGCTACGATACAAAAAATTTTGGTAGCCAGTTACAGGTTCTGGCAACAATAAAAAAAATAGAAGAATGGGGATATGAAACAGAGATTATTCGATACAAAAAGAAGCTGACCCCAACGTTTGTATTGCAGAC
>CAVDVT010000144.1:0-4854 GCA_963612415.1 bacterium
GCTTCGGCAAGCACGAAGATGCCGACATCCGCGGCCGCGGCCTGGATCTGGCCACCGTCAAGCGCGATTACGAGCTGATGAAGTGGATCGGCGCCAACTGCTTCCGCACCAGCCACTACCCCTACGCCGAGGAGCTGTACCAGATGGCCGATGAGGAAGGCTTCCTGATCATCGACGAGGTGCCCGCTGTCGGCTTTATGCAGAGTACCATGAACTTCCTGGCTGCAAACCAGGGCACCGGCAAAAAGCTGGGCTACTTTGAAAAGGAGACCACGCCCCAGCTGCTGGCCAACCACAAGGACGCCCTGACCGATATGATCACCCGCGACAAGAACCACGCTTCCGTCATCGCATGGAGCATCCTGAACGAGCCCCAGTGTACCAGCGAGGGCACCGAGGCTTACTTCAAGCCCCTGTTCGATCTGGCTCACGAGCTGGACCCCCAGAAGCGTCCCCGCACCTACGCTGTGGTCATGATGAGCCTGCCCGACACCAGCAAGGGCCAGCAGTTCGCTGATTTCATCAGCCTGAACCGCTACTACGGCTGGTACGTCATGGGCGGCATGGGCATCGTGGATGCCGAGGCTGCATTCCGCAAGGAGATGGACGGCTGGGCCAAGGTGCTGAACGGCCGCCCCATGATCTTTACCGAGTACGGCGCCGACACCCTGCCCGGCGAACACAAGCTGCCCAGCGTCATGTGGAGCCAGGAGTACCAGAACGAGTATCTGGACATGAACCACGAAGTCTTTGACAGCTACGACTTTGTGCAGGGCGAACTGGTGTGGAACTTTGCAGACTTCCAGACCACCGAGGGCATCATGCGCGCCAACGGCAACAAGAAGGGTATCTTTACCCGTCAGCGCCAGCCCAAGGACGCAGCCTTCCACTTCCGCGCCCGCTGGACCAGCCTGCCGCTGGATTACAAGGGCAACAAGTAATTCCTGCTAACTGAAAAGGCCATCCGGTATGATATGTACCGGATGGCCTTTTTCTTGTCTGCTTTATTTGATGCAGGTGGAGCAGGGCGAATAGCCCGCTGCAATGGCTTCCTCGTAACTGGAGAACAGGATCTGGTTCTTTTCTGCCGGCAGGTTCGGGCAGCTGGGCAGATGGAACTTCTTGCTGTTCACGTTGCCGATGTAAGCCTGCTGTGCCGTGCTGGACGCCGCCGGGTCGGTGGGGTTCAGCTGGCTGTCCGGCACAAAGTTCTCGGTGCCCACGGTGTAGTTCTGGCCGTCCGACCCGATGGTGATGGTGCCCTGCAGGTCGGTGCGGTAGAGGTCTACCCCTGCATCCCGCAGGATGCTCAACGTCTCCTCGTGGGGGTGGCCGTACTTGTTGTCCACCCCGCAGGAGATGACCGCCATCTCGGGCAGGACTGCGTTCAGGAACGCATACCCTGTACTGGTGCTGGAACCGTGGTGGCCCACCTGCAGCACATCCGCCTTCAGGTCAGCACCGCTGGCCACAAGGTCGCTCTCAGCGGTCTTTTCCATGTCACCGGTGAGCAGGAAGCTGGTGGAGCCATAGTCGATGCGCAGCACGATCGAGGTGTCGTTGGTGTCGCTGTACTGAGCCACCGGGCCCAGCATGGTCACGGTGGCGCTGCCCAGCTGCCACACGGTGCCCACGGCGGGCACTTCCACCTGCAGGCCCTGCTGCTGGGTGTACTTGACAAAGTTCTGGAAGCACTTGGTGGAAGCCTCCGTCACCGGGCTGTAAACATGGTTGGCCGGGAAGTAGGCCAATGCAGCGGCCAGACCGCCCACATGGTCCTCGTGGGCGTGGGAGCAGAACACATACTCCAGCTCCTCCACACCCTGACTCTGCAGGTAGGACACCACCAGACTGCCGTCGTCCACATTGCCGCCGTCGTAGAGCATAAACTGCCCGTCGCATTCCACCAGCACGCTGAGGGCCTGCCCCACGTCGATGAAGTGCATCTCAAAGGGCGCATCCACCGTATCCACTGCACCTGCCGTGGACTCCGACGGGTTCGGCATGACATCGCTGCTGCCGCCGGGCACCACTGCCGAAGCGTCACAGGCGGCAAGGCCCAGGGCCAGCGCCGCTGCAAGGGCAAGGGCAGCGACCCGCTGCCAGAAGCTTACTTTTTCTTTTTTGAAGTTTTCCACGTTGCGTTCTCTTTCTGTTGAATGTTTTTCGGCTTGCGGGGTGCCGTACCGTTGGGCGCAAACCGTGCGCCGGGGCTGGGCTGACGGCCGCCGGCTGCATGAGCCGGTGCGGCCCCGCGGTTCTGATTCTTACCGCCCCTGCCCTTGTTGGGCCGGACGGTGTAGGTGCCGTCGTTGTGGATGGTCACTTCTGCGCTTTCGGCCCGGCGGGCAGAGCGCTGCACCGCACGGCGGCCCTCGGCGGGCACCAGCAGCGGGATCAGATCTTCGCGGTGAGTCATCTTCAGCGCCTTGATGACCTTTTCCGCATTGCGGGGTTCATAATACTGGAGCAGGGCGCGCTGCAGGGCCTTGCCCTCAGCGGTCTTTTCCACAAACACCGGCTTGAGGGTATAGGGGTCCAGTCCGGTGTAGAACATACAGGTGCTGACCGTGCCGGGGGTGGGATAGAAATCCTGCACCTGCTCGGGCCGCATGTGGTTCTTATAAAGGTACTCAGCCAGATAGACCGCATCGTTCAGGGTGCTGCCCGGGTGGCTGGACATCAGATAAGGCACAAGATACTGCTTTTTGCCTGCCTTCTTGCTCAGCTCGTAGAACTTGTCCTTAAACTTGTTGAAGGTCTGGATGGGCGGCTTGCCCATGTAGGCCAGCGTGTTGGGAGCGCAGTGTTCCGGGGCAACTTTCAGCTGACCGGACACATGGTACTCCACCAGTTCCTTGAAAAAAGTATCATCCGGGTCTGCCATCAGGTAGTCGAACCGGATGCCGCTGCGGATGAACACCTTTTTGACGCCGGGCAGTTCCCGCACCCGGCGCAGGATCTTCAGGTAGTCGCTGTGGTCCACGATCATGTGGGAGCAGGTGGTGGGGGCAAGGCAGTGCTTGCCGCCATTGCACATGCCCCGCAGCATCTGCTCACGGCAGGAGGGGAACCGGAAATTAGCGGTGGGGCCGCCGATATCATGGATGTAGCCCTTGAAATCCGGCTCGTGGGTCATCCGCTCAGCCTCGGCCACAATGCTGTCGGCACTGCGGCTGGTCACCCGGCGGCCCTGATGGAGCTGGATGGCGCAGAAATTGCAGCCGCCAAAGCAGCCGCGGTTCTGGATGATGGAGAACTGCACCTCCCGGATGGCAGGCACGCCGCCCATGCTCTCGTAGATGGGATGGTAGCGGCGGGTGTAGGGCAGGGCGTAGACCTTGTCCAGTTCCCAGCGCACCAGCGGCTTTGCCGGGATGTTCTGCACCAGATACTTCTCGCTCTGCTTCTGCACGATGATCTGGCCGCTGACCACATCCTGATTGTCCATCTGGATGCGGCAGGCCTTGGCATAGGCCACCTTATCCGATGCCACCTTTTTGAAGCCCGCGCACTCCACGTACTTTTCGGGCAGATGATCAAAGTCGGTCAGGTAGCAGGTGCCGTCCACATCGGTGATGGACTCCACCGGCTCCCCTGCCGCCAGCCGCCGGGCAATGGCCACAGTCTGGTGTTCACCCATGCCAAAGCTGATGATGTCGGCCCCGGAATCCTCTGCAATGCTGGGCAGGACCGTGTCCAGCCAGTAGTCGTAGTGGGCAAACCGCCGCAGCGAAGCTTCCAGACCGCCCAGGATCACAGGCAGGTCCGGGTAAGCCTGCTTGGCAAGTTTTGTGTACACGGTAGCACTGCGGTCAGGCCGGGCGCCGCCGATACCGCCGGGGGAATATTCATCCTCAGCGCGGGGGATCTTGGCCACGGAATAGTGGCTCACCATGCTGTCCACGTTGCCGCCGCCAATGAAAAAGCCATACTTCGGCTTGCCGAACCGCTTGAAGTCCTCGCAGTCGGAATAGCGGGGCTGGGCCAGCACACCCACCTTGTAGCCCTCGGCTTCCAGCAGGCGGCTGATGATGGCGGTGCCAAAGCTGGGGTGGTCAACGTAGGCGTCGCCGCCCACCACCACAAAGTCCAGCTGATCCCATCCCCGGGCTTCCATGTCCGCCCGGCTGATGGGTAAAAACTCAGTGTATCGTTCCATATCATTCCTCCGGTTGATTCATCTGCATCTCCAGCCACTGCTGGCGGCTGATGAGGACAGCGCGGGGCTTGGCGCCCTCGTAGGGGCCGATGATGCCCTTCTGCTCCATCTCATCCATGATGCGGGCGGCGCGGGCATAGCCCAGCTTGCAGCGGCGCTGCAAAAGGCTGGTAGAGGCCTGCCCGGCGTCAATGACCACTTCCACGGCCTGCTTGAGCATCGGGTCACTGCCGGATTCCTCGTCGGAGTCGGCAGACGAAGATCCTTTTTTGCCGTCCTGAATGGCGTGTTTTTCCATGGCCTCGATCATGGCCTCGTCGTACTGCACCGTAGCGCTCTGCTTGATGAAGTCCAGCACACGGCTGATCTCCTCATCCCGCACAAAGGTGCCCTGGATACGCACCGGCTTGGGTGCGCCCACCGGCATAAAGAGCATATCGCCCTGCCCCAGCAGCTTTTCGGCACCGGCGCCATCCAGAATGGTGCGGCTGTCCACCTGACTGGACACGGCAAAGGCAATGCGGCTGGGGATGTTGGCCTTGATCAGGCCGGTGATGACATCCACGCTGGGGCGCTGGGTAGCCACGATCAGGTGCATACCGGCGGCACGGGCCTTCTGGGCAATGCGGCAGATGGAATCTTCCACGTCCTTGCCCACCACCATCATCAGGTCGGCCAGCTCGTCGATGATG
>CAVDVT010000145.1:0-4843 GCA_963612415.1 bacterium
ATCTGGATATGTTTAAGGGTACGCTGAATCAGGGGGTCAAGGCGTTCATTCTGGACACCTACAAAGCACAGGTGCGTGCGCTGCGCGACCTTCAGGGTGAGGACGGCCTGTGGCACACCGTTCTGGATGACCCCACCAGCTACGAAGAAACTTCCGGCTCTGCTGCTATCACCGCTGGCATCCTGAAAGGCATCCGCATGGGGATTCTGGATGATTCCTACCTGCCTTGCGCCCAGAAAGCTATCCGTGCAATCCTCAAGAACATCGACACCGATGGTACGGTGCTGAAAGTATCCGGCGGTACGGGTATGGGCTACGACCGCGACCACTATAAAAACATCCTGATTGCTCCCATGGCATACGGTCAGTCTCTGACCATCCTTGCGCTGGTGGAAGCTCTGGAAACCTTTGAATGATTTTTGTAAACTTTAAGGAGGACTACTATTATGGCTATCTGCACTCCCAAGTCTTTTGACCTGACCGGCAAGGTCGCACTCATCACCGGTGCATCCTACGGCATCGGCATGGCGATTGCAAAGGCACTGGCTGCGAATGGCGCGACCATCGTGTTCAATGACATCAAGCAGGAGCTGGTCGACAAGGGCATCGCTGCCTACGAGGAAGCTGGCATCAAGGCTTACGGCTATGTTTGCGATGTGACCGATGAGGACGCTGTCAACGCTATGGTTGCGAAGATCACCGAGGAAGTCGGCCACATCAACATTCTGGTCAACAATGCGGGCATCATCAAGCGCATCCCCATGACTGAGATGAGCGCAGCTCAGTTCCGTCAGGTCATTGATGTTGACCTGAACGCGCCCTTCATCGTGGCAAAGGCCATCATCCCTGACATGATTGCACAGGGCGGCGGTAAGATCATCAACATCTGCTCCATGATGAGCGAGCTGGGCCGTGAGACCGTTTCTGCTTATGCAGCAGCCAAGGGCGGTCTGAAAATGCTGACCAAGAACATCGCTTCCGAGTATGGTGCTTACAACATCCAGTGCAACGGCATTGGCCCCGGCTACATTGCTACCCCGCAGACCGCACCTCTGCGCGAAGTTCAGCCGGATGGAAGCCGCCATCCCTTCGACCAGTTCATCGTTGCCAAGACCCCCGCAGGCCGCTGGGGTGAAGCTGAAGATCTGGGTGGCCCTGCCGTGTTCCTCGCTTCCGAGGCATCCGATTTCGTCAACGGCCTGATCCTGTACGTTGATGGCGGCATCCTCGCTTACATCGGCAAGCAGCCCCAGTAAAGAAAGGCATCTGCTATGAAGATTGGCTGTCGTGCCCATGATTATGGCAAGCACCCGGCGCAGGAACTGGCATTGATTCTGCACAACGCTGGTTATCAGGCCGCACAGGTCGCTGTGCCAAAGGCCATTGAAGGCATCAATGATTATCAACATATCTCGCCGGAACAGTTGGAAAACCTTCGGAGTGGGTTTGCCACGCACGATGTAGAAATTTCCGTGCTGGGCTGCTATCAGGATTTGAGCGACCCGGACGCAGAAAAACGTGCCGCTGCTGTGCAGAATGTCTGCCGCGTTCTGGGCTGGCAGCATCTTGCAGGCGGTCACTGTGTCGGCAGTGAAACTTCCTATCTGCATCTGGATGCAGAGGAACGCGCTGCACGGCGCGAATGGATGTTCGACAGCGTTCTCCGCATCGTGGAAACCGCTGCAAAAACAGACGCCATCTTTGCGGTGGAACCGGTCTATTGGCACCCACTGGACAGCATGGAAGTGGTTCAGCAGCTGATTGACCGTGTAGCCGACCCGGAGCATCTGCATTTCATCTTCGACCCGGCCAATGTACTGGAAAACCACAACATTCCCAATCAGGCAAAGCTGTGGAATGACTGGCTTTCTCTGATTGGTCCCCGCGTGGATGCGATCCACGTCAAAGACTTTACCTACGGTTCTACGGGAACTTACGATACTTATGGGCCTTGCCCGCTGGGAAAAGGCTGCATCCAGTATGATGCCATCTCCAAATGGCTGCATCAGCAGAACAAGGACATTCCGCTCCTTCGGGAAGAAGTCATCCTGAACTGCGCCGCAGAGGACATTGCCTTTATGTCTGCCCTCTGAACCCTCGTTTCAAACCCATCCGCATTTTGCTTTCTTCATTTTCTCCTTCATCATGCGCCCTCCCCTTTGTGGGAGGGCGTCTTTGTTTTTATCCACCTGTGATTCTTGATAGAATGAAAAATTATTGATATAGACGCTGGGAAAAGCGGCTTCTATAATGGAGCCAGAAAGAACTTCGGAAGGGAGAATCCAGCATGAAAGTACATTGCTTACAAGGACGGACGGCAAGCGGCTTTGTGACCTTCGGTGGTGTCTGGGAAAAGGGCGAGGTTCCGGCTGCATCGTTCCAGCTGACAGCACCAGATGGCAAACCACTGCCGATGCAGAGCAAGTCCATGGCGTTCTGGCCGGATGGCAGCATCAAATGGAGTGCGCATACCACCGATGCCGCACTGATGAAAGAGAGCGCGGAACTTTTGCCAACTCCAAAAGAGCAGCCGGACAGCGGAATCCAGATCATAAAAGGCTCGGATGCCTGTACACTGGATACCGGCGTACTCCGGCTGACCGTTCCTCTGGGAGAAAACCTGCGCTGTGATTTTCTGGCGCAGGATATTTCGGTTTCCGGACGAAAGGCCGCACGCAAGGTCTATCCGGTTTTTCTGCTGGAACGCCGGAACGAAACGGAAGATGTGTTGGAAACACGGGTGCAGAAGTTCCACGGCGTGGTTCAAAAGGCTGTTCTGGAAGAAGCAGGCCCTTTGCAGGCGACCGTTGCATTTTACGGAGAGAACACACCCGGCGAGTACTGTTCCATGCCTTTTGTGATACGGCTCTCGGTCTGGAAGGGCAGCGCAGAAATGCGCTTTGTCCACACCTTCCTGTTTGATGGTGTGGAACAGCGGGATTTCCTCAAAGGAATGGGCATCCGGTTTGAAACAGTGCTTTCCGGCACGGCGTACACCCGTCATGTGCAATATCTGCAAGAGGACAAAGTGTTCCATGAATGTCCGCAGAATCTGGATTCCCGGTTTCCACATCTTGGGCCGGAAGTCCGTCAGGCACAACTGAACGGCGAGATCTCTGCTGCAAATGCGTCAGAGGATATGAAACAGGCTGCGCAGGATATTCCCATCTGGCGGCAGTATCATCTGGTGCAGGACAGCGACCGGCATTATGCTATTTTCAAATCGACCCACGCCGAGTGCTGCCGCATCCGCGCACAGGAGGGTGCAAGAGCACCGGGCGTTATGGCACTGACCGGAGAGAACGGCGGCGTGATGGCAGGCATCCGGGATTTCTGGCAGAAATATCCCGGTGGTCTTGCTGCGGATGCGCTGGATCAGGAGAATGCGCAGCTGACTATGTGGTTCTATTCGCCTTTGCAGGAAGCCTATGATTTCCGGCACTATGACACCAAAAGCCATCCCAGGACTGGCTACGAGGGTTTTGAAGATTTACGCCCCAGTGCCTACGGCATCGGCGTGACCAGCGAATGCCGGGTGCAGTTCACGGACAGCCTGCCCTCCGAACAGCAGCTCCGGCAGTTTGCCAATCGATTGCAAAAGCCCCCTGTCGTTGTAGCAGACCCGGCGTATTACCACGAAAAACGCGCATTTGGCTATTGGGGGCTTCCGCATCCCGAAACAAAGGCCGGGGAGCAGTTGGAAACTGCCCTTGACCGGGCGTTCTCGTTCTATCAGCGTGAGGTGGAAGCACGGCATTGGTACGGACTGTTTGACTACGGCGATGTAATGCACACCTACGACCCGGTGCGCCATTGCTGGAAGTATGATGTTGGCGGCTATGCGTGGCAGAACACAGAACTGGTGCCGACCTACTGGCTGTGGCTCTACTTCCTGCACACCGGGCGTGAGGATGTCTTCAGCCTTGCCGAAGCTATGAGCCGACACGCATCCGAAGTGGATACCTACCATTTCGGCCCGCTCAAGGGTTTGGGTTCTCGCCATAATGTGCGACACTGGGGCTGCTCCTGCAAAGAACCGCGCATCGGCATGGCGGGACACCACCGTTTTCTATTCTATCTGACCGGGGACGCACGGCTTGGCGAGGTCATGGAAGACGTGAAAGATGCCGATATTTCCATGAGCCAGAACCCGCACAGCATGGAAAAGAGGCCGGACGGCGTTGTTGTTCCCTCTGCCCGCAGCGGGCCGGACTGGTCGAGTTATGTGTCGAACTGGATGACCCACTATGAGCGGACACTGGATGAAACCTACCGGCGCAAAATTGAGACCGGCATCCGTGACATTGCCGCCACGCCATACGGCTTTGCATCCGGGCCGGATTATTACTATGAACCGGAAACCGGGCATCTGATCTACCACGGCGAGATTGAAAACACCCCAAACCAGCATTTGCAGATCTGCATGGGTGGGCCGCAGATCTGGCTGGAAACTGCCGATTTGCTGGAGGACGATACTCTGAAAACACTGCTGACCCGGCTGGGCAAGTTCTATTATCTTCCGCCAGAGGAAAAGACCAGACTGACCCATGGGCAAATCGTGAATCGTCCTTTCAGCTGGCCGATGTTTGCCACGGCAGTTTCGGCATTCAGTGCGGCAAACACCCATGATGCGGAACTTGCAAAGAAAACATGGGCTGTTCTGATGGAGAGTGTTCCGCAGAACGCTGGAACAGATGCCCTTGTACCCCATTCCTATGTGAACGGTTTTGCCGCAGATGGCCCGTATCAGGAGATTCCCGGCATATCGACCAACTGGGTATCGCAATGGTGCCTGAATGCGCTGATGTGTCTGGAATTTATCCCGGATGCAATGCCGCAGGAC
>CAVDVT010000146.1:0-4831 GCA_963612415.1 bacterium
CACCGTGGAGCTGACGGCCATTCCGTGGTATCTGATGCCGCCCAAATTCGCCGCTCACCCCGTGCTGGGCATGGTGCTGCAGTTCACCCTGTCCATGGGCTCGGTGCTGCTGATCTGTGAGCTTCTGACCCGCCGCCGGGATCTCAAATTCTGGTTGGCGTCCCTGCACAAAGATGCGGACAAGCCCCGCGGGCGGCGCGGGGCAGCGCAGGAACCGGAACGCCATTATGCGGCCAAACACTGAATTTTTGCGGAGGCTTGCCCCCGTTGAAGTGAAATAAAAATGATGAGGAGAATCTGGTTATGAACAACGCAGCTCCTGAGAATACTGCGGCCCTGCAGAGCAGGATCGCAGACCTGGAACAGCAGCTCAAACTTTCGGACGAGGGTGTTTCCAAGCTGGCAGAACGCTGCCTTGCGCTGGAGAAAGAGGTGCAGTCCTATCTGGCTGCCCATCCCCAGCGGGAGATGCACACCGACTCCCCCACCCTGCTGCAGCCGCTGCTCTATTACGATGCAGGCTTCGGCTTTTCGGAAAAAGATACCCTGACCGCGCCCGACTGCGTGACGGACGAGCTGACCGGTGCAGTGACCGCCAGCTTTGAGCTGCCTGTGGCGGCACAGGCCCTCCGGTTTGACCCGGGCGAACTGCCCTGCTGTGTGACCAACCTGATCTTTTCGGACGACCGCATCGTCTGCCAGCCTGCCAACGGCCTGACCCTGCAGGGCGATTCCACCCTGTTCCTGGGCGATGACCCCAACTACCGGCTGGAGGGCCTGAACCACTACCCCGCCGGAATGAAGCTGGTGGTGAGCTACTGCTATTTCCCGCTGGAGACCCTGACCGACGAGCCGCTGTTCTGCGCCGTGCTGGAAGGGGTGCAGATGCTGCAGAAGACCAAGGACAGCGAAAAGCAGCACATCCAGGATCTGGAAGCTGCCATTGCGGAGCAGGGCCAGACCGCTGCTGCCCTGCAGCAGACCATTGCTGCGCTGAACCAGAAAAATGCCGAGATCCAGGCAAAATGCCAGGAATACGAGACCTCGCTGGAAGGGGTGCTGGCCAGCAGCAGCTGGAAGCTTACCTCCCCCATCCGCGCGCTGCTGGGACTGTTCCGCCGCGGCCACTGATCCAGATACGGAGGAACCGAAATGTACAGCAGTTACAGTATGATCCAGCAGAAACAGCTGGCCGCACAGGAATATTCTGACACCCAAAGCACCTATCTTCTGGTCTATGCCCCCGCACGGAACACCGCCCTGCGGGCCACGCTGGCAGACCAGCTCCACCGCAAATTCCGGCTGGTGACCACGCTGGAAGGCCAGCTGACCAGCGGCGTGGACGGCGTGCTGCTGGCTGCCGAGGATGTGGAGTGCATGTCCACGGCCCTGATGTGCTTTGCCAAGGCTTTGCAGGGCGGCGCCGACTACGTTGTGTGCGACGAAGCCTTTGGCTTTGGCGGCACCACCACCCTGTACCAGAGCCGGGAGCATCTGGCCGTGAACCACACGGCGCTGGTGTCCCGCGGGCTGCTGGAGCGCTGCCGCGCCGCCGCCCACGACCCGGAAAATGTTCTGGAGCTGCTGGCTCTGGCCGCACAGCTCTGTGAGAAGCCGTTCCGCATCCCGCAGGTGCTGCTCCACTACGAGCGGGACCTCTGCGCCGAGGATGCTTTTTCGGCTCAGGGCAAGCGGGTCTTTATCATGTGTCATGTGCTGGACATGACCGGCGCCCCCATCGTGCTGGTGAGCGCGGTGCCGGTGCTGCGCAGCATGGGCTATGAAGTGGTGGTGCTTGGCCCCACGGACGGCGGCTCGGTGCAGCTGTTTGTGGATGCCGGTGCGGCCGTGATCACCCGGCCCGGGTGCCGCAACTCCCCCCTGCTGTGGGGGCTGGCGCTCTGTTCCGACCTTGTCATCGTGAACACTGTGGTCATGGCCCGGGCCATCCGCGCCCTGAGCGGCACGGCAGTGCCGGTTCTGTGGTGGCTCCACGACGCCTTTGCAGGCTATCCCCACATCGCACACCAGATCCCCACCCAGCTGGGCCCCAACGTGAAAGTTTACTCGGTGGGCAATCACGCCGCCAATGCCATGCACGCCGTGCGGCCGGATTTCCACATCGGGCAGCTGATCTACGGCCTGCCAGACTACGCTCAGGAAAACTTTGTGCGCACCGACCTTGGCTACGGCGGGGGCCGAATGCTCTTTGCCATGGTGGGCTCCTTTGAGCGACGGAAGGGCCACGACATCTTCTGTCAGGCCATCCGTCTGCTGCCGCCGGAGCTGCGGGAGAAAGCTTCCTTCCTGTTTGTGGGACAGGCCGCCAACAAAGAGATGATGGACGCCGTGCGCGCCCTGACCTCCGATTATCCGGAAAACGTCTTCTACTGCAAGCGGATGAGCCGCGACGAGATCAAGAGCCTGATGGAGCAGTGCAGCTGTCTGGTCTGCGCCTCCCGCGACGACCCCATGCCCACCTTTGTCACCGAGGGCCTGATCTTCGGCAAACCCTCCATCGTGTCGGAACACACCGGCACCGCCGGGCTCATCACCGAGGGAGTGGACGGCTTTGTGTACCACAACGACGATCCCCGGCAGCTGGCCGACCTGCTGGCCCGGGCCATCCAGAACCCCGAAAAGCTGGCTTCCATGGGCCCTGCCTGCCGCAGGCTCTATGAATCCCACTATTCCAAGGCCTCGTTCGAGCAGACCCTGCGCGGCATTGTGGAAGAAATGACCTAAAAGCGAACGGTTCCGCCTTCAGCGGAACCGTTCAATTTTTTATCATTCTGCCAAAACTGACAAGAAAAATTCGGCATAAGTTCACAAAAGCAGGGCTCCTCTGTGTTATACTGCAAATAACATTCAGAAAGGAGTTTTTACGATGAATCAGACCTCCGCTCCACAGCAGCCCTCCCGCAAAAAGACCGTGATCTCGCTGCTGGTGCTGCTGGCGCTGACCTGCGTCGTGATCCTGATCTTCAAAAGCCACTGGGCCGAGATCTCGGCCGCACTGGCCCAGCTGAACTTCGGGCAGGTGCTGCTGGTGCTGGCCATCGGCCTGACCTACCCTCTGCTGGAAGGTGTGGTCAGCTGGGTCATCATCCGCAGCCGCCTGCCGGGGTTCACCCTGCGGCAGGGCTTTGACAATGCCTTTACCGGCACCTTTGGCAACGTGATCTGTCTGGGCGCCGGAGCTGTGCCCGCCCAGTCCTATTACCTCTACCGCTGTGGGCTGCCCCTGGGCCCCGGTGTGGGCCTGATGACTCTGCAATACGTCTTTCACAAGTCTGCCGTGCTGGTCTACGCCACCGTGATGCTGCTGTTGCAGCACGCCTGGCTTTCCGCCAACACTTCCGGCGTCATGACTTATCTGCCCGCCGCCTACTGTGTGGTGGCGCTGGTCATCGTGGGGCTGGTGCTGCTCTGCGTTTCGCCGCTGGTGCAGCGGCTGGCCCGCTGGGCACTGGGCCTTCTGCCCAAAACCGAGGTCTGGCAGGCCCGCCGGGAAAAATGGCTGGAACAGCTGGACAATCTGGGGACCGAGAGCCGCCACCTGCTGGCCGACAAGGGCCGCTGCCTCCGCATTTTTGCCCTGCAGGCCTTCAAGCTGTTCCTGATGTTCACCCTGCCCTGGTTCTGCATCCGCTTCATGGGTCTGCCCTGCGGGCTGAGTTTCTGGCAGGTGCAGCTGCTCACCAGCCTGATGCTGTTCCTCTCCAACGCCATTCCCAATGTGGCCGGCATGGGCTCCATTGAAACGTCCTTCCTGCTGGTGTTCGGCAGCTTTATGACCCGGGGCGAGGTGATGAGTACCCTGATGCTGTTCCGCATTGCCAGCTACTACTTTGTGTTTGCCGCCAGTGCGGTGGGCACCCTGATCGCCCAAAAGCATCTGGAGAACGGTTGACAGCCCCGGCCTTCCGGCACTATAATGAGATTGCAATCTGAAACCGCTTCCGCATGGCACCATGCGGCTTTACAAAAGGAAACCGTTATGAAAGACCGCAATCTCCATTTTTACGCCATTATGGCGCTCTGGGTGGCGCTGTTCGCGCTTCTGTTCCTTTCCAACCGCCGGATCGACCTGAAGACCGACATTGCAAAAAGCACCTTTGTCACCATCAACGTCGAGGATACTGTCAGTCTGAGCCCCACGGAAAGCTACACCCGTGCGTATGTCATGGGCGAGGGAAAATACAAAGCCCTTGCCGGCATCCTGCAGAACGCAAGCTGCTACAAAAAGTTCAGCCAGAATGCCGTTGCCTACTCCCACGACTATGAGGCTCACTCCGTGACCCTGCGCTACGCCGACGGCGAGAAGCAGAACCTGCTCTTTACCATTTACTCAGACGGTGTGTGTCAGGTGAATGGCTACTTCGTCTCCCTGCGCTCACCCGATGGCAGCGTGGAGGAGATCTACCAGCTCCTGCGGGAGACGGTGGAGTAAAAAACATACATTGACATAATTTCCGTTTCAGCGTATAATAATAGTGTAAGGCAGCAATGCCTCAAAATGATGTCCGCTTCCTGATATGCGGCCTTATAAATGGTCAGGATCACAAATGTTGTTCGCTTCCCGGTACGCGGCTGATAAATGGCCGGGACAAAAAGATAAAACGCTTTGAGATGTAATTTCTCAAAGCGTTTCTTTTTTACTGTTCTTTTTCAGGAACTGCTTTTTCTGTGCCGTGTTCCAGGTTTGAAGTATCCGCCGGATCTGCACATCTTCCCAGTCAGCCCGGCCCAGCATATAGTCCACACTGACATCATAGATGTATTTTTCAAAACAAAAATCGGGGCACTCAGGTGGTCAAGCTGAGTGTCC
>CAVDVT010000147.1:0-2673 GCA_963612415.1 bacterium
TTGCAGTTCCTCCTAGAAATGGGGTAACAAAAAAGCCGGTCACTCGACAAAGTGACCGGCGACATGCAGCTACTTAGACAGCGCGGGTAACTTTGCCAGCGCGCAGGCAACGGGAGCATGCGTAGATATACTTGGGAGAACCCTCCACGACCGCCTTGACACGACGGACATTCGGCTTCCAGGTACGGTTGGAACGGCGATGAGAGTGGGAAACCTTGATACCAAAGGTAACACCCTTGCCGCAGCATTCACACTTAGCCATGGTACTTGCACCTCCTAAGATGAAGTATGGAATTCAAAATAATCAGCTTGACTATTTTACCAGAGAACCGGAGAAAATGCAAGCCCTATTTTGATTTTTCTCCAACTTTTTTCTTGCACAGCCAAACCCTTGCCGGAAAAGCGAAAAAATAGTACAATAGGAACAGATTTCCGTTTTTGCGCTGGAGTGCGTCCGGAAAAATCCATTTTCAGGAGAAACGAATGACCGCACGAGGAATGTATTATCTGATCCGGGCACTGGTGACGCTGGTGGCGATCCCGTTCCATGAGGCGGGCCACGCCCTTGCCGCCTGGCTGCTGGGCGACCCCACCGCAAAACGGCAGGGCAGGCTGAGCCTGAACCCCTTCCGCCATTTTGACCTGCTGGGCACCCTTTGCATGATCTTTGCCGGAGTGGGCTGGGCAAAGCCTGTTTCCACCAACCCCCGCAACTTCAAAAACCCGAAATGGGGCATGGCGATTACCGCGCTGGCAGGCCCGGTGGCAAACCTGCTGCTGGCGTATCTTGGCATGGTGGGGTGGAAGCTCCTTTATTATTGGGCCCCCACTACGGAACTGACGATTTTTGCAGCCCGCTTCCTCCAATACTTGGTCATGATGGATGTGGGGCTGGCGGTATTCAACCTGATTCCGGTGCCGCCGCTGGACGGCAGCCGCATCCTGCTGGTGCTGCTGCCCCGGAAGCTCTATTTTGGTATTATGAAGTACGAGCGGATCATCTTTGTGGTCCTGCTGGCAGCGGTCTGGGCCGGTGCGCTGGACGGTGTTCTGGGCACCTTTAATAATGTGGTGTGGGATCTGCTGGATCTTGGCACCGGGTACATCGACCAGATGGCATACGCGGCCTACTATGCGGCCATTGGGACGGTGATCTGAGTGGCAGAAGAACTGACCTTCCGTCTGGAAGATTTTGAGGGCCCGCTGGAACTGCTGCTGACACTGGTGGCAAAGCACAAGATGGACCTGCACAACATCCCCATTCTGGAATTGATCGACCAGTACACCCGTGCGGTGGAAGGGGTGGAGACGACGGACCCGGAAGTTTCCAGTGCCTTTATTGAGATGGCCGCCCATCTGGTGGAGATGAAAAGCTACCTCCTGCTGCCCCGCAGCGAGGAGGGCGAGCGGATGAAGCAGGAACTGACCGGTCAGCTGATCGAATACGACCAGTGCCGCCGGATGGCTGCCCGCCTGCGGGAGCAGGGGGAGCAGAACCCGGTGTTCGTCCGCAGCCCGGCTCAGCTGGAGTGGGACAACACTTACGACCTGTTCCATTCGCCCCAGGTGCTGGCCGACTGCTGGCAGGCACTGGCCGGGCGCACCACCCTGCGCAAAATGCCCACCCAGCAGCAGTTTGAGCCGCTGGTGTCTGCTCCGCAGGTGTCGGTGAGCAGCCGGGTGGTCTATATTCTGCGCCAGCTCCTTGCAGGCGGCGCGGCAAAGATGAACCAGCTGTTTTCCCGCCGCCAGACCCGGGGCGCCAATGTGGCCACCTTTCTGGCCCTGCTGGAGCTGGTGCGCGGCGGCCGTGTGACGCTGGGCCCGGAAGGGGAACTGACCATGCGCCGGGGCCGTCTGAACCGGACAAAGGAGAAACCATGAACCAGAAACAGATCCGAGCCGCCGTGGAGGCGATGCTCTTTGCCTATGCAGAGCCCATTGGGGCCGACAAGCTGGCGCAGGCGCTGCAGCTGCCCACGGCCAGCGTGGAGCCGGCGCTGGAAGCCCTGCGGGAGCGCTATACAAAAGAGGAGAGCGGCCTGTGCCTGCTCCACCTGAACACCCACTGGCAGCTTGCCACCAAGACGGAGTTTGCTGAGTGCGTCCGCCGGGTGATGGACACCCGCCGTTCAGTGCCGCTGGGCCCTGCAGCCATGGAGACCCTGACCGTGATCGCCTACAACCAGCCCGTTTCGCGTGCCTTTATTGAGCAGGTGCGCGGAGTGGACTCCTCGTCCAGCGTGTCGGGCCTGCTGGAAAAGGGGCTGATCGAAGAAGCCGGACGGCTTGATCTGCCCGGACGCCCGGTGGCTTTCCGCACCACGGATGTCTTCCTGCGGTGCTTCGGGCTTTCCAGTCTGGACGACCTGCCGCCGGTGCGGGGCACAGAAAGTGAGGGGACAGCATGAGCGTTCTGTGGAGCATTCTGGCCTTTCTGGGGGCAGTGCTGCTGTTTCTGCTGAAAGCGGCGGGCATTCTGCTGCTGGTCGTTCTGATCCTGCTGGCGGTGCTGCTGTTCTGTCCGTTCTGCGCGGATGTGGCCTGGGAAAAGGGGACCCTGACCGTAAAAGCCGGTGCCCTGGGGCTGACCTTCCCGGTGTTCCAGTACCCTCAGCCGGAAGGCAAACCCAAAAAAGAAAAAAAGAAGAAGCCGAAAAAAGAGAAAAAGCC
>CAVDVT010000147.1:2769-4815 GCA_963612415.1 bacterium
GCGGCACCCCGCAAAAAGGCAAAGCTGACCCTGAACATCCTCTGCACCATCCTGCGGGGGGCTGGGAAGCTGACCCGGGCAGTGATCGGCTCACTGCGGTTCACAAAGATCAACGTCGTTCTGGGCGTCCGGGGCGATGACCCGGCAGAAGCGGCCCGCAGCTATGGCAAGCTGAACGCCTGGCTCTACACGGCACTGGGCTTTCTGGACCGGTTCATTTATCTTGACTTTGAGCAGCTGAAGCTGCTGCCGGACTTTGGCAGCCCGCAGCCCACGGTGGAGGACCGGATCTCGTTCCGGGTGTCGGCGCAGCTGTACGCCATCGTCTACACGGCTCTGCGTGTTTTGTACGAGTTCTGGCGCGAAAAGGTACTGGACGTATTCTTATAAATCCGGTATAATATTTCTGTATGGTGTGTCCGCTTCCGGCCCTTTGCAGGGCAGAGGAGCGGTTCCGGGGAAGCGCTTCTGCTTCCAAGAACAAAATAAGGAGGCCGAATTATGGCTGAGCATCCCATTCAAGGTTTGATGAACGTTACAATGGACAAGATCCGTCAGATGGTGGATTCCAACACCATCGTCGGCAAGCCCATCACGACCGAAGACGGCACCACCATCCTGCCGGTGTCCAAGGTGAGCTTTGGCTTTGCCTCTGCCGGCACTGACTTCGACGGCAAGAACGCTGCCAACAAGGATCTGTTCGGCGGCGGTTCGGGCGCAGGCGTCAATATCCAGCCGGTGGCCTTTCTGGTGGTCAAGGACGGCTGCGTGCGCACCATCCAGCTGTCTGACAGCAACAACACAGTGGACCGCGCTCTGACCATGATCCCCGAACTGGTGGAAAAGGTCAGCGCTCTTATTAAAAAGGACGAGCCCGCGGCCGCCGTTGAGACCAAACCGGAAGCGTAAGGACACGGGCTTTGGCTTCCCCTTGAGGGGAAGCTGTTGAACGAAGTGAAACTGATGAGGTGGAAGCGCAGAGTACTGCTGACACCTCATCCGGCACTGCGTGCCACCTTCCCCTCGAGGGGAAGGCTTTTAACGTGGTGTTGAATTGAGCGCCGGGAGGCGCACAAGGAGTATTTATTATGGCAGAAGAACGTATTCAGAAGATCATGAGCGAGCAGGGCCTCTGCTCCCGCCGCGCCGCCGAGCAGATCATTGCCGAGGGCCGCGTCAAGGTCAACGGACACCCGGTCAAGGTGGGCGACAAGATGGACCCCAACCGCGATGTGCTGCATGTGGATGACGAGCGCATCTATATCCAGAAGAACCAGCAGCTGTACTATCTGGCCCTGTACAAGCCCCGCGGCTATGTGACCACCGCCAGCGACGAGCTGGGCCGCAAGACCGTGATGGATCTGGTCAGCGATGTGCCCGCCCGCCTGTACCCGGTGGGCCGTCTGGACAAGGACAGTGAGGGCCTGCTGCTGATGACCAACGACGGTGCCTTTGCACAGGCCGTTACCCATCCGTCGGGCGGCATTTCCAAGCTGTACCGCGTAACGGTGCAGCCCCGCGCTGATGAGCAGCAGATCCTGAAGATGAGCAGCGGCGTTGTGCTGGACGACGGCACCAAGACCATGCCCTGCGCCATCAATGTGGTCACGGATGAGCCGGGCCGCACGGTGATGGAGATGACCCTGAAAGAGGGCAAGAACCGCGAGATCCGCCGGATGTGCGAGGCCGTGGGTCTGGAAGTGGTGCGCCTGAAGCGGAACGCCGAAGGTGTGGTCAAGCTGGGTATGCTCAAGCCCGGCACCTACCGTGAGCTGACCAAGGCGGAGATCAACGGCCTGCGGGCAGCTGCCGCCAAGGGCCGTGCCCAGACCCGCAGCGCTGCGCTGCAGTCCAAGGCGGCCCAGCGCCGCCCCCGCGGCCCGGTGGGAAAAGATGCCGCACCCGCCAAGCGCAGAAAGTGATCGCACCCGGCTGCAAAGGGCATAAAAACCCGGCGGAACAGCAGGAACTGGAAAAGTTTGTGAAAAAAATCCGCAAAATGGGGCTGTCGGCTCTTGAGAAATCCGGGAAAATACTGTATAATGG
>CAVDVT010000148.1:0-4791 GCA_963612415.1 bacterium
CAGTGCCGCCCCGCCCCGCAGATCCGGTGCTTCCACAGCCGCACCCTGCAGGCTGCCGGCCGGCCGGATGGTCAGAACCCGGCCTTTCACAACAGCCTGTGCGCCCATGCGGCAAAAACCTTCCGCACAGCCGAAGCGGCGCTCAAAGATCACGTCCTCGATGCTGCTCTCGCTGTCGGCAAAGAGCATAGCCGCAGCCAGCGGCGGGGCTGCATCGGTGGCCAGCGCCGGGTAGGCCCCGGTGAACACCCGGCCCACGCCATGCAGCGGCCCGAACCGGGAAATTCGCACCGTGTCCCCGGCCGGTTCCACCCTGCATCCCATTTGTCCCAGAATTTCCAGCACCGGTGCATAGAGCGCCGGCGCACAGCCCGCCAGTTCCACCCGCCCGCCGGCTGCGGCGCAGGCGCAGGCCAGCGTGGAGGCAAAAATGCGGTCCGGCAGCGGGGCAAAGCAGCAGCCGGAAAGTCCCCTGCGCCCCTCAATGCGGATCACGGAACTGCCCGCCCCCTCAATGCAGCCCCCGCACCGGTTCAGGAAATTGGCAAGGTCGGTGATCTCCGGCTCCCGGGCGGCCCCCCGCAGGATAGTCTGCCCCCGGGCGCAGGCCGCCGCCAGCACCAGCGTCTCAGTGGCGCCCACACTGGGGAAGCGCAGGGTGATCTCAGCCCCATGCAGGCCAGAGGGAGCCGTCAGCACCAGTTTGCCCTCCCCTGCGGCCAGCTCCACAGCCCCCATTTGGGCCAGCCCTTCCAGATGCAGATCGATGGGCCGGGCCCCGATCCGGCACCCGCCGGGCAGTTCTGTCTCGGCCCGGCCCAGCCTTGCCAGCAGCGGCGCACAGAACAGGATGGACGCCCGCATTTGTCCTGCTGTTTGCCCCGGAAGGGCACTGTTTTCCAGCCTGCCGGAGAGGACGGCATCCCCGTTTTCCCACCTTGCTCCGCACCCCACGCCCCGCAGCAGCGCCATGCAGTGTTCCACATCCGCAAGGCGGGGGACCCGCTGCAGCCGCACCTCGCCCTGGCAGAGAAGCGACGCCGCAAAAAGCGGCAAAACGCTGTTTTTCGCCGCAGGGATCCTGACACTCCCCTGCAGTGGACGGCCCCCGCTCACCACGATCCGGTCTTCCATGTCCGCAGCCCCCATTCCGCAAAAGATACCCCACAGTATGCGGAAGACGGCACGAATGTTAAGAGGACAAGTTTGTTTTCAAGTTTCTCCCCGCGATACAGAGAGTACGATGCCCATCTCCCCCAGAAGCATCATCAGGCTGGTGCCGCCGGAGGAGAAAAAGGGCAGGCTGATGCCGGTATTGGGGATGGTGTTGGTGACCACAGCCACATTCAGCACGGCCTGCAGTGCCACCTGCACCGTAAAGCCCACCACCAGCAGGGCGCCAAAGCGGTCGGGTGCGCGGGCGGCAAGGGTGATGCCCCGCCAGAGCAGCAGCACAAACAGCAGCACCACGGCGCAGGCTCCCACAAAACCCAGTTCCTCACAGACGATGGAAAAGATAAAGTCGTTCTGGGGCTCAGGCACAAACAGATGCTTCTGGCGGCTGTTGCCCAGCCCAAGCCCAGCGGCCCCGCCCGAGCCGATGGCGTACAGGCTCTGGATGGTCTGATGTCCGTCGCCCAGCGGGTCAGCAAAAGGATCCTGCCAGGAGCGCAGGCGGTCGGCAGCGTAGGGCACAAGATCGGGCATGATGATGACAGCTGCCCCGATGGCCGCCACACCGCCTGCCCCCGCCAGCACGAACCACCGCAGCCCCGTTCCGCCCACGAACATCAGCACCGCCCCGATGCCCAGAATGAGCAGGGTGCCGGAAAGATGCGGTTCCAGCAGCATCAGTGCTGCCACCACTCCCAGCACCAGTGCAAAGGGCAGCACCCCAACGGCAAAGCTGCCCATCCGGTCATGGTTGAGGGAGATGATGTGAGAAAACACCAGCACCACTGCAAATTTTGCGATCTCGCTGGGCTGCAGGGTGCCAAGCCCCGGCAGCACCAGCCAGCGCTTGCAGCCATTGTACTCCGGCATGAACAGCACTGCCACCAGCAGCACCAGCGAAAGCGCCAGCAGCGGCCACGCCAGCTTATGGAAAATGTGATAATCCACCCGGCTGGCAAGGGCCATGCCAATGATCCCCAGCGCCGCATAGAGCAGCTGAGGCCGCAGGTAGGCAAAGGCATCGCCCCGCCGGTAAAGGGCCACCGCCCCCGATGCACTGCCCAGCATCACCAGCCCAAAACCCACCAGTGTCAGCACCAGCACCAGAAACGGCAGGTCCATGGCCGGGATGGCCCGCCGCGCCCGGTGCCTGCCGCCGTTCAGCAGCACCGCCGATCCTTTCATTGCGTCACCCCCAGTTTTGATATTGTACGCAGCTTTGCCAGCTTCCATACGGATATTACCGCAAAGCTTCGCATACTTTGGAAGCAACATGCCCTCTCCGTCATTGCTTGCGCAATGCCACCTCTCCCAAAGGGAGAGGCTATTGCGACTCACGGCAAGCAGGTGCTTAATCTGGGATATGCATAGGCTCCCCCTTTGGGGGAGCTGGCGGCGCTGTGCGCCGTCTGAGAGGGCGAGCCCGCTAAAGGGGGTGCTATTATGTCCAACCTTCTCCGCACCCTGCCGGAATGGGGATTCCGGCGGCGGGCCCGGGTGGTGGCGGTGCTGTTCTGCGCCATATGTCTGGGGCTGGCCGTGCGGCTGTTCTGCCTGCAGGTTGCCACAGACGGCTGGTATGCAGACCGGGCCCTCGGGCAGCAGCTGCGGGACACCGTCGTGCCCGCCGACCGGGGACGCATCTTCAGCGCCGACGGCGTTTTGCTGGCCGCCAACAGCAGCTGCTGGACCCTGCGCGCCTCCCCCCGGGAGATGCCGGAGGAAAAGCTTTCTCTTGCCGCCCGGGGCCTTGCGGAAATTCTGGAACTGGATGAAGCGGCTCTGCTGGAAAAGTTCAGCGACCGCCGCTCCAACGACTGTCTGCTCCGCTACCGGGTAGACCGCACCACCGCCGATGCCGTGCGGGACTTCTGCGAAGAAAACGGCATCACCGGCATTCGGATCAATCAGGATTCCAAGCGCTGGTACCCGCAGGGGCAGTTTCTGGCTTCGGTGCTGGGGTTCACCAATGTGGACAACGCCGGGGTATCCGGACTGGAGCTGAAATATGACGACCTGCTCACCGGCGAAAACGGCGTGGTCCTGACCGCAGTCAACGCCTGGGGCTACACGCTGGAACAGAGCTATGAGACCGAGCGCTTTCCTACCGAGGGCGACGGCCTGAAGCTGACCATCGACACCAGCATCCAGCACTATCTGGAAAACGCGCTGAGCTATGCGGTGCAGGAGCATCACGTGGCGGCCCGGGCCGTGGGCATTGTAATGGACGTGAACACCGGTGCTGTGCTGGCCATGTCCACCACCCCCTCCTACGACCCCAACGAGCCCCGGGTCCTGGCCGACAAAACTGCCCGGCAGACGGTGGATGCCCTGACCGGCTCTGAGCGCAAAGCTGCCCTGCAGCTGGCCCAGCAGACCCAGTGGCGGAACAAGGCAGTCAGCGACTTGTACGAACCGGGCAGCGTGTTCAAGCTCATCACCTGTGCCGCCGCGCTGGATGCCGGAGCCATCACCAAACATTCCAGTTTTTACTGCGGCGAGTCCATCTCGGTGGCGGGCACCCGGTTCCACTGCGCCAACCACAAGCGCCACGGGGCCCAGAGCGTGACCCAGGCGCTGGAAAACTCCTGCAACCAGAGCTTTATCCAGATCGGCGCCCGGCTGGGCAAGGAAGCCTTCTGTGACTACTTTGCCGCCTTCGGCCTGCGGGAGCCCACCGGCATCGACCTGCCTGCCGAGCCGAAAAAGAGCCTGTACTACACCGCCGACCGGATGGGCCCGGTGGAGCTGGCTTCCTGCGCGTTCGGACAGAGCAGCAAGATCTCCTACCTGGAAATGGCCGCCGCCGTCTGTGCCGTGGTCAACGGCGGGAAGCTGATGCAGCCCTATGTCGTTTCCGACATTCTTGCTCCGGACGGAACGGTGATCGACCACATCTCCCCGGTCTGCAAGCGGCAGGTACTGAAGGCCGAGACCAGTCAGACCATGCGGGAGATGATGGAAGCCGTTGTCCTCTACGGCGGCGGACGGAACGCCCAGATCGCAGGCTACCGGGTAGGCGGCAAGAGCGGCACCAGCCAGAAGCTGGACTCCGCCGACGAAAAGGCCCGGATCGCCAGTTTTGTGGCCGTGGCCCCCATCGACGACCCGCAGTTCCTCTGCCTGGTCTGTCTGGATGAACCCCACAGCTGGACCACGGCGGGCGGAAGCCTTTCTGCCCCGGTCTGCGCTGAGGTGCTGGAGCAGACCCTTGTCTACAAGGGCGTTCCCCGCACCGAAGTCCCCGCCCCCGCTGCCGAGACCTCTGCCGAACTGCCGGCCGACGGCGACAGCTTTGATGGGGCATAAAAAGACCCCGTCCGGGAGACTGCATCTCCCAGACGGGGCCTGTTCAAGCCATTTGAAATTTTAGTTCTGCTGCGGCTGCTCACGGAACTTGATCTCGCCGGTGGCGGCGTCCATGGACTCCACAATGGCAAGGCTCTCCAGCTGGATGCCCTTACTGCGGATCAGTTCGCCGCCCTGCTGGAAGCCCTTTTCCACGGCAATGCCAATGCCTTCCACGGTAGTACCGGCTTCCTCTGCCAGTTCCAGCAGGCCCATCAGGGCACAGCCGTTGGCCAGGAAGTCATCGATGATCAGCACATGATCCTCCGG
>CAVDVT010000149.1:0-4790 GCA_963612415.1 bacterium
CCCGTTGACGGTGCAGACCGGGGCCATGCGGGCGCCGCTCTGGGTCTCGATGGCGTCCCGGTGGACATCCAGAATGATCTTGATGCTGGGGTACTGGGCTAAGTAGTTCTGCGCCACAGCCCGGCTGTTGGCGTAACTGCCGGTGTAGCTGGGGTAGTCGTTCAGGCTCTCGTCGTGGAGGGTGTTCAGCCCGGCAGCATTGAGGGTGTCGGCCATCACCTGCCCGACTGCGCACATGTTCACGGTGCGGTCGGTGCTGCGGGAGCCGTCGCCCGGGCGGAACCACAGCCCGGCCGAAAGACGGTAGTCCTCGGTGGCGTGGGTGTGCAGGATCAGGATCTGCGGGTCGGGGCTGTCCCACTCCACAGCAAAGGGCAGCGGCTGTGTGATCTCAGCCGCCACCTCGGCGTTGGAGAGCTTTGTGTTGTTCTTGATGCTGCCGCTGCCGCAGGAAATGTACTTTTCACCGCTGCCCTGAGGATAAGTTTTCTCAAGGATGGTGCCCGCGTCGGCAGGGCGGGCGTCCTCCCCTTCCAGCGGCTGGAGATAGGCTTCGATGCCTCCGGCAGGTGCGGCGGTGCTGTCCGCAGCAGGTTCACTTGCAGCGGGGGCTTTTTCTGTCTGGGTCGGCAGGGCGGTTTCAGCCATTCCTTTCCGGCTCAGGAACAGGGCTGTCTGTGCGGCGGGTACCGGTCCGATGACCACCGCTGCCAATGTCAGTACCAGCCCGTGGGCAAACAGGGTCAGCCCCAGTGCAAGGGCGGCCGCGGCCCCAAAGGGCAGCAGCCGCCCTGTCCCCAAAGCCCCGTCGCGCTGGCGCATGGCACGCACCCCCTCCCTTTCTGTAAAATATGAAAAAGGTGTCCTTATTAGAAGCCTTTACCCCACCAGCCAGCACAGCTGGTTCACGCTCAGCTTTGGCTGCAGAGCCCGATTAATGGCGGCGGCCAGCAGGGCCGCGCCGTGGGCAATGACACTGTCCAGATCCCGGGGCGTGATGACCAGATCGCGGCCCTGCTCCGCCTGCATCAGGGTGGGGATGCCTGCGGCCACCACCGGGACCCCCAGCCGGGCGGCATCCAGATGCCGGGCACTGTCGGGCTGGGCCGGGTGGAGCCCGGTGTCCGAAAACTGCAGGGTCCGCCCCAGCCGTTCCGGCTCGGCAGAGCAGAGGCTGTCCACACAGAGCAGGGCGGCGGGGCGCACCTCCTGCACCAGTGCCCCGGCCAGCTGCTGCAGGCTCAGCCCGGTGGAGGCAGAAACGCCGGGAGCCACGGCGGCCACCGGCCGGATGCCCTGCAGGGGCACAGAACGCGGGCCCATGGTCACAAAGATCTTCTGGATGGTGCGGGGGCCAAGGGCGTCGGCTGTGACCCGCCGGTTGCCCACCCCCAGCACCAGCACCGGGCCTTCCGGCGGCAGCAGGGCGCGCAGCTCGGCAGCGGCCTGCTCGATCACGCCGTTGTCCCGCTCGTCCAGCAGACTCACCCGGGGCACCTCCAGCGTCACATACCGCCCCCGCGGCCGGGCCAGCCCCTCCCGGGCGATCTCCACCCGCGTCACTGTGACCCCGTCCTGCCGGGCGGTGGCCATGCGCACCCCGGCGGGCAGTGCGGCATTTTCCTCCGGTGTAAACAGCTCGTCGGCAAGGTCTGTTGTGCGCATTCCGTTTCCCCCATTTCTTCTGATCCCGGCTTTTTGCGCCCGCAGGCGTCAAAACGGTATCAGAAGTATGGGAAAATCAAAAATTTCTAAACAAAAATTCAAAAAAGGCTTGCGCTGGTACGGCAAATATGGTATCATAAGGTGCGCTGTTATAGGTAGCCAAGGAGGTGGAACGAATGCCTAACATCAAATCTCAGAAGGACCGCGTCGTGCAGGCTGCTGCAGAGCAGGCTCACAACAAGGCCATTAAGACCAACCTGAAAACAGTCGTCAAGAAGGCAGACGCTGCCATCGATGCTAAAGCCGCTGACAAGGACGCAACTGTCCTGGCTGCTGTTTCCGCGATCGACAAGGCTCGCGCTAAGGGTGTCATCAAGAAGAACACCGCTTCTCGCAAGATCAGCCGTATGGCCAAGCGTGCAAACAAGAACGCCTGATTTACGACAGATCAAGTGATCGACTGACGAACAAAACCTCTGTATCGGGAAACTGATACGGGGGTTTTTGTTTTTCCAGCAGCTGTTCGGGCGGCAGGGGCTCCGGCTTTGCGGCCAGTGCCCACAGTGTCCAGCCCGCAGGCACCGCAAGGGCAAGGGCCAGCCCGGGCCAGAGGACAGCCGGGTATGTAAGGGCCTGGCTGCCGGGCAGCAGCACGGCTGCGGCGCACAGCACAAGGGCGGTCCAGCCCTCCCACAGGATGGTGGCGGTGGTCTCGCGCATGATCTTCACCTCCTTTCCGGGTCAGGATACCAGAAGCCGGGCAAAAAAGAACGCGAAAACGCCCGGTGCTTGACAACTGCCGCAAAAACAGTACAATGAAAGGTACAGATACACCTTACCGTACGGAGGTTTTTGCATGAAGCAGTGTATGGACGCCGACAACCTGCATCGTCGGCTGAAAAAGATCATCGGGCAGGTGCAGGCCATTGACCGGATGGTGGATGAGGATGTGCCCTGTGAGGATATCCTTTCCCAGATCAACGCGGCAAAATCGGCCCTGCACAAGTGCGGGCAGGTGGTGCTGGAAGGCCACATCAAGCACTGCGTCCGGGACGGCATTGAACACGGCGATGCCGACAAGACCATTCAGGACTTTACCACCGCCGTGGAACGATTTGCGAATATGGGCTGACGGCGGCGTGACCGCTGTCTGAAAAATATCGGCTCTGCCAGTTGGCAGGGTCGATATTTTTTTTTTGCCGGAGCATCTTGACAACCTGTACCCCCACAGGTATAATCAGGACACAAAGAACATATACCCCCATTGGTATAATCGGAAAAGAGGAGAGATCATGAAAGGATTCTGTGAGAAGCTGGAACAGCTGCTGGAACTGGGCGGCACAAAAAAGGAGATCGCCCTGCTGGTGGTCTCGGGCGCGGCGCTGCTGCTGAGCCTGGCCGGGGTGCAGCCGCTGCCCTTCAACATTGCGTGGGTGGCCATTGTGCTGTGCGGTGTGCCCATCCTGTGCGAGGCTTTCATCGGGCTGGTAACGGCCTTTGACATCAAGGCGGACGTGCTGGTGTCGCTGGCACTGATCGCGTCGGTGGCCATCGGCGAGGATTTTGCCGCCGGTGAGGTGGCCTTCATCATGCAGGTGGGCGCTTTGCTGGAAGACCTGACCGTGGCCCGGGCCCGGGCCGGCATTGAGAAGCTGGTACATCTGACTCCGCAGACGGCCCGTGTGCTGAAAGACGGAACGGAGACGGTCATCCCGGCCGAGCAGGTCAAGGTGGGTGATATCCTCCGCGTTCTGCCGGGCGAGAGCGTGCCGGTGGACGGTGTCATCACCGCAGGGCAGACCTCCATCAATCAGGCCATCATGACCGGCGAGAGCCTGCCCGTGGACAAGACCGTGGGCGACGAAGTGTCCAGCGGCACCGTGAACCAGTTTGGCGCCTTTGAGATGCAGGCGGCCAAGGTGGGCGAGGACACTTCCCTGCAGCGGATGATCCGGCTGGTGCAGTCGGCAGATGCGGGCAAGGCCAAGATCGTGGGTCTGGCCGACCGGTGGGCCACCTGGATCGTGGTCATTGCCCTGACGGCGGCGGCCATCACCTGGCTGGTCACGGGCCAGATCATCCGGGCTGTGACGATCCTTGTTGTGTTCTGCCCCTGTGCGCTGGTGCTGGCAACACCCACGGCCATTATGGCGGCCATTGGCAACGCGGCAAAGCACGGCTTCCTGGTGCGGGAGGGCGACGCGCTGGAGCGGCTGGCAGCCGTGAAGGTGCTGGCCTTTGACAAGACCGGCACCCTGACCTGCGGCACGCCCCGGGTGGTGGCAGTAAAGAGCGTTCTGCCCGGGCTGACCGATGCGGAGCTTTACACGCTGGCGGCGGCGGTGGAAACGCTGTCGGAACATCCGCTGGGCAAGGCCATCGTCCACTCCCACAAACAGGAGATCGGGCAGAAGCTGCCAGAGCCGGAACAGTTCCGGATGATTCCGGGCCGGGGCGTGTCTGCAAAGGCCGGCGGCCATGCGGTGCTGGCGGGCAGCCCTGCCCTGCTGGCCGAGAACGGCTGTGCCCTGCCGCAGGATGCCGCCCTGGAACAGCTGCTGGCGGAGGGCTGCACCGTGACCTATGTGGCCGTGGACGGCAGGCCTGCGGGCTGGCTGGCACTGGCCGATACCCTGCGGGAAGAAAGCGCAGACACCATTCAGCGTCTGGATGTGCTGGGTGTGGATACCGCCCTGCTGACCGGCGACCACGAAAATGCCGCCAGCAGCATTGCGGAAAAACTGGGCATTACTGAAGTATATGCGGGCTGCCTGCCCGAAGACAAGCTGGTGCATATCGGGGAGATGCAGGATCAGGGACGGCCCGTCTGCATGATCGGCGACGGTGTGAACGATGCGCCGGCCCTGAAAAAGGCCGATGTGGGCATTGCCATGGGCGGCACCGGCAGTGATATTGCCGTGGATGCGGCAGACATTGCACTGGTGGACGACGAGGTGAAGGAGCTGCCCCACCTGATGGCCCTCTCCCGCCGGATGATGACCACCATCAAGCTGAACCTGACCTTCTCCATGACCCTGAACTTTGTGGCCATCGTGCTGGCCATTACCGGCATCCTGAACCCTGTTGTGGGCGCACTGGTCCACAACGCAGGCAGTGTGCTGGTC